>CAZDNQ010000961.1:0-1845 GCA_964506605.1 uncultured Victivallis sp.
GGCCCTGTCGACAAGGCTGGATATGATAGCCAACATGACGGTCTGCTCCGTCCTTTTCTTCTCCGGACTCGTGTCAGATTATTTCTTCGGGAAAGTTGCAGAAGAAACCCTTTTCAGCGCATCTTCAGTCCTTTACGCCCTGATACCCAACTGGCAGTTCTTCTGGCTGGCGGACGCACTGGCGAGCAAGCGGCATATTCCAGCCGAATATCTGATGTGGTGCGGAATATATTGCATCATATATATGGCCTTCTGCAGCTATGCCGCAGTATTGCTGTTCGAGGACAGGGAAGTCGGGGGAAGCCTGGCATGACGGGAAATCTAGTCGTCCAGAGATATGTCCTCCACGTCTATTTCCGTTGAAACAGACTGTCCGAGCATCTCGACATTGATGGTTATCATCGTCTTTCCTTTCCTCTTCTCGACAATACCTCTCATCCCCCTAAGAGGACCGGACTTCACCGCTACACTGCTGCCGGACACCAGTTCCGGCCTCACAAGGAGTTCTGAATCAACGGACACGCTTTCGAACATCTGTATGTCCTTGAGCTCCCTGACCAGTTCGCACTCGCTCCCATCATTCATCTGGAGCCTGTATACTATTCTGTTGGATAGCACTATCTTCTGGTATAGAGGCTGATCTAGCTGGCAGAAGACATATCCTGTGAACATCGGAACCTGGAATTCAACTGTCCTCCTCTGGTATCTTTTCACATTCCTCTTCAGCGGAAGATAGAAACGAATACCGTTCGAGGAACAGTATTCGGCAAATTTCTTCTCCTGCCTCGGCTTGGTGCGGACGGGAGTCCAATGGAATCCAGCCCTCCTGTCAATGTCCAGAGAGCTGTTAAGTCCTATAAGATCCTTGAAGAAAGAGTCATTCATCATCATCCTGCCGGTACGAAGACAATATCCTTGACGGCATCCTTCCCATATTTTCCTGCAAGCTTCTCGACAATCATCTTCCTGCTGTAATTCCTGAGTTCCATCAGCCAGGTGCTGTTAGAGACTCCCACGTACAGTATCCCATCCTTAAGAGATTTCGGCGCCGATACATCTGTTATATCCTTGCCGACGATGTCCTCCCAGCCGTCCCTTATCCTGACGAAAAGATCTCCTGTGCAGCCACCTGCATTCATCAGGTTTCCAAGTACTTCCTGTATGGTGACGGGTTCTGGAAGATGTGAGACAGTTTCAGAGGAGCCGGTTTCGCTGCCATACCACTCCTCAAGAATGGAAGGCAGAGGATCTTTTCTCCTCCATCTGCTGTCGGATGTGGAAATTAATTTTCTTCTGCGGTCCATCTATTGGAACATGCCTACGAAGAAGAGGGGTATTAGCATCACCGTGGAATAGCATAGTTTGAGTGGAGCAATAGCACCCACCCCCACATTTCTGCATCCAGCACCGAAAAATCCGAAAGGCCAGCCAAGTACGACTTCGAAGACGCCAACTGGAAGCATGAAGACATCCACCATGTCGCTAAACACATCAGGAATTCCGGCCGCAGCCCTGGAAAATCCTTTCAAGGCGTAGGCCCCTGCAACTTCGGCGACAGGGAGCGCGTATGGGGCGAGCATTGCAATGGTAATGGGATCCATTGCCTTTGCCTTGGGTATTCCTACCCCGGCAAAAGCCACAATGGCAATGAGCACTATAAGGAGTTTTCTCATTTTAACCACCTCTTAAGGTCAATTTCCAATATATAGCCATAGGTCTTCTTTTCAATCTTTCCTCTGCTTTTTCTTCTTGAACAGTATATATTCGACAGAGTCGGCAAGCGCTTCCCAGGAAGCCTCTATGATATTCTCGCTGACACCTACAGTCCCCCAGGTCTCCTGGCCG
>CAZDNQ010000962.1:0-1843 GCA_964506605.1 uncultured Victivallis sp.
TTCCGAAAACAAAGGCTTCTTCTGGTCGGGCATGAGGACAGTAATGCTCGTCTTCAGGGAATATGTCTTCTGTACTGCGTCCGTGCGGTCGATGGTGAATTTCCTGGAGAAGAGGGCGTCGCCGATGTTTGCAATCCCGCTGTTGGACTTGATGAGGTCCACTGCGGTAGAGTATGCAATCTTGGGGTCAGGCCTCTCATCCTTGGAAACGGTCGTGAACTTGAGAGTCTCGTAGAAGGCATAAAGGAGAAGCAGGACAAACGGTATCGCCATCAGGATGATTGCCAGCTTTTTCCTGCGGGCGCGGCTCACATGGTCCACCGGGGCCCCTCCAATCTTTAACTTGCCGGTGATCGAGGCGGAGGACTTTATCGACTCCTGCATGTTTTTGTTCGCAGGCTGGGCGTAGAACTTGCCATTGCATTTCGGGCATGAGAGAAGCTTGTTGAGGAATTTATCCTCGACGGCATACTGGTACTGGCATTTCGTGCAGATGATTGAAGTTCTTCCGGCAGCCATCGGCTTCCCCCGTGTCGTATTGCATGTTGCGTTTAATGTAATCTACGCCTTTCCAGCCGGAATGCAATGTCATTTGAACATCTGGAGGAGGGGCTTCTGGCGTTTCATGCAGGAGAGGAGCTCGCCTGCGAAGTCAGCAGTCTTTGCCGCAGTTGTTCCGGCGGAGAGTTCAGCAACGACAGCGAGCACCGGAATCCCGGAACGGCGGCCGATCGTCCTGACATTGTCCCTTTCGACGGCGCCCGGATTTGAGGGCATCCTGTTTACAACGATCCCCGCAACCGGTATCTTGCGCCTTTCCAGCGCGTCTATGCTGAGGAGCGTGTGGTTCACAGTGCCGAGTCCGGCCGTGCAGACAAGTATCACCTGTATCTGGAGCAGGGAGATAAGATCAATCATCAGCAGCCTGTCATTCAAGGGGACCATGAGTCCGCCGGCGCCTTCGACAAGAAGCATATCGATGTCCTTGCATGCCATCGCCGCCCAATATGCCTCCCTGATACGTAGAGGTTCAATGCGCTTCCTTTCCTGGGATGAGGCAAGCGCTGGAGAGGCGGCCAGAGGGAATGAATATGGGATTTCAGTTGAGGCGGGGAGCCTGTGCAGCCCTGGCACCAGCCCGCTTATGGTTTCAATGTCGGTGGCGGAAGATGATGTCCCTGTCTGCACCGGCTTCATGACCGAAACTCTTTTCCCCCGGGAAATGAGAAGTCCTGCGAGACCAGCCGTCACAAGCGTCTTTCCGACACCGGTTCCGGTGCCTGTGATGAAGAATGACTTGGTCGTTTTTAAGATCATGTTGAAAAATATATTGCCTTTGAAGAAAATAAATACTTGAAATCAGCTTAGAGGCAATTTAATATAAGGGACATTTTGTCGCCATTTTTACATTGGAGCCATTGATATGCCTCAGGGGAAATATTTTGAAAGGATAATGGACAGGCTCTCGCCGCAGGATAGGAGCAATGTCCAGGCCTATGTTCTCCGCCAGGTGCGGGAGAAGGGGCTTTTCCAGACCGTCTTCAACGCCATCCAGGAGGGCATAATAATAATTGACAGGGAGCTCCGCATCCGATATGCAAACAGGGCCGCAGTCGGGATGCTCGGTCTCCCGGACAATATCGAGGAGCAGAGGATAAACCGTTTCCTCAAGGATGTGGACTGGAGCTCGGTCAGGCTTCCCGACCATGGCGGCTCCGGCCATGTCTCCAGACAGGAGATCGAGATCCTCTATCCAGTGCGCAGGATGCTTCTTTTCTATGTCCTGCCGCATGAGAAGGACAGGGATTCTTCGATAATAATACTGCATGATGTCACCGAGGCG
>CAZDNQ010000963.1:0-1838 GCA_964506605.1 uncultured Victivallis sp.
TGTTTCCCATCTGCCATGATGGATCCGACCAATCCTCCTCAGAGGCATTGAAGAAGGAGAGTATTTCTTCCTTGTTGGTTTCGCGCGCCGAAACCAGCGCCGGATCAAGTCCGGTCTTGAATCTTGAAAAAGCCTTTTCAAGAGATGATGAATACTTGTCAAGTTCAATTGAGCGGACAGTTGCAGCGCGTCGTCCTTCATCTAGGGGGAGGTAATCAGAGCATCTTGGAAGTATTCCAGATTTCCCCTGTATGCCTTTGAAAAGGGCTATGAATTCCAGAAGGAATCCTTCACTTAGGCCGTCGAGTGCATCAGCTTTGTTCCGTGCAATCGCCCTTAGCTTGGAAAGGGCTGAAAATCCGGCAAGCTTGTCATTTTCACTCCTGACAATATTCTTCAGCACCCTTATGCATTCTTTCGCTATATGCTTTTCAGCTATATGCACATCCTTGAAATGCTCAGTCGAGTATGTGTTGAAGTAATGTCTTTCAAGATCATTCAGATACTTGAAGAATGAATCCCTCGCCTCCTGCATGGAGGATGATTCTTCAAGAATATGCATTATTTCCGGACAGGCATTCCGGAGTTCTCCGGACAGTTCGCCGATGTTAAGAGACAGCAGATTACTTTTCATTGTGGCAATCCCAATGTTAGTGGTGAAGTCAGGCTTTTAAATTAATTGCGATCAACACCAGCAGAAGAAGAAGATATGCCGAGAAGACGATGCCTGCATACTTGCGAAAGTCCTCCTTAGTGGCGGGGCCGGAGTCATCGCCCTTGTATCCGTTGCAGCATGTGATGTCAAAGTACCTTGCAGCAATCAGCGATGCCACAAGCAAAAGGTATATTGATCCGTAGAGTACAAAATTGCCTGTCTTTATAAGCATAGCCCCCGCCGCCAGGACAAAAACATTGCCGAACAGCATCCAATAGAGCCTGAGAAGACAGCCGGAATTGTTTTGAGAAGCAGGGGGTTCGTGGGCTTTCATGCGCGCCTCCAGTAATTTTATCTTACTGGACAGCGGCCCGACCATCCAAATGCCTGTACCGGCATGCCGGTACACCCATCCAATAATAGATGTGAGATTGATTATAATCAAGCTTCTCAGATTGAAAATCCGCGGATATGCCTGAATTTTCCGAATGGTTTCTTGACACACTTGCTTTTTCCGTCTATAAGTGTTTCTCGTTTGAGATAAATCCAGGAGGGCTGCATGAACGCCGTATTGAAGTACAAGGGACAGGAGCATGAATTGCCGGTAATAGCCGGATCGAACGGCGAATATGCTGTCGACATAACGACGCTGCGCAGCCGTACGGGCCTCATCACATATGATTCTGGATACCAGAACACCGGTTCCTGCCAGAGCGCGATAACGTTCATCGACGGCGAGAAGGGTATCCTGAGATACCGCGGAATACCTGTGGAACAGCTTGTTGAAAAGTCATCTTTCATCGAGGTCTCATATCTCCTGGTCTATGGAAAGCTTCCAAACCGTGCCGAGCGCGCCGAATTTTCCGAGCGTCTTTCGCACAATGCGCTCCTGCACGAGGACATGCTCCATTACCTTGTCAACATCCCGCCGACGGCCCACCCGATGGCGCTCCTTAGCAACATGGTAAACTCCCTCTCGGTCTACTATCCCGGGTTCTATGTGGAGGACTATGACAATGCGACGTTCAACCTGATGGCCGCCAGGCTGATTTCGAAGATAAGGACGATTGCCGCGTTCTGCTACAAGAAGTCCATCGGCGAGCCGTTTGTATATGCCAGGGAGGATCTGCTCTACGTGCAGAACTTCCTGAACATGATGTTCTCAAGCCCGGTCAAAAGCTAC
>CAZDNQ010000964.1:0-1828 GCA_964506605.1 uncultured Victivallis sp.
TCTATCAGGCAGTTGACGATTAAAATGTCGGCATCCTTTATCTTGGCGGGTATGTCTACGGTTTTGCCTGAATTCTGGAGGACATACTCAAGCTGAATGCCGGAGGGAAGCTTCATGCCATCGATCGCCTTGTTCATTAAATTAGAATCGTTGTCTGAACACAGGAAAAGGATTTTTGTAGCGGCATCGGCTTCAAAAATTCCTGAAACGGCGATAACTATCAGGGCTATCGCGCATTTTATGGTTTTCATAGTGCTTGCCTTGAGTATTGATTGAAAATGAAGACGTGCTGAATCATTCCGGAACATAAATCATGGAACCGTCTTCCAGCTTATAGGCAGTTCCAAGCCTCTGTCCTTTGCCCTCAGCCTGGTCTTTGCTCATTTTAACGGCCTTGATGGACTTCCCTTTTTTAGTTATGACTTCGAGTTGTCCGTCCTGATTCTTCTTCATGATTGTAATGTTGGATTTCTCATTCAGCAGCTCCCCGACGTTGAAGACGGAAAACAGGGTCAGAAGCAGCGTGACAATGAATACGAGCGACACATCGAAGAGATTGACGATACCGGTCATGGGATCATCATCCGAATAGTCTTCTTTTTCAAAGAGGTTTCTGCCCTTCATATACTTCATTTTGTCAAAACCTCCGTTAGATATTCGATATTGCGGGCATCCTCGTCAGTCCACCTTCTTTTCACCATGTAGAGGAAATACGAGAAGAGTCCTAGGGAAAGCCCGACAACCGTTGTCGTAAAAGCAATCACCAGATCAGAGTTGAGACTGGAAATATCGCCCTGCCCGAGTCCGGCCAGTCCGGTTCCCATTGGAATCAGGGTGCCGATCAGCCCGAGCGCCGGGCCAATCCTGATCAGGATCTTCAGAAGGTCAAGTGACGCATGCAATGAAGCCAGTTCCTTGCCCATTAAATAAAGTATGTCGGCCTCTTCTTTTTTACCGTCTTTCGCCAGCATCACCTTCAAGGTCGATACATATTTGTCGACCTCGCCGGAAAAGAATAACCTGAATTCGTCTTTTCCCAATATCTCATGGAGGTCTTCCGGTCTGAAGCTCCGGAGCTTCTTCCTGTCCAACCATTCGGCGCAGAACCTCCCTCCATAGAAAATCATCCATACCGTCAATGCCGCCAGCAGCAGCAGATCCGGATAAAGAAGACAAGATGAAATCAGATAAATGAAGGACTTAATTAGCGCGAACACATCCATGTGCTTTTTTCCTTTTACTAAATAGTTCAAACAAGAATCCTGCTACAAAAATTCCAGCAACAGCTGTGATAATCCATATCAGTCGTGGATCGCCGGAGACGGCTTTGCCGTTTCCCAGGGATATACGGTAAATTCTTTCGATGTTCTGAAAATTCGGCAGCAGCAGTATAATGATGAAAAAATACAGTGCGACAAAAACCATCATCCTTCCGGTGATGTGTTCAGGACTTAGCGAGAATTTATGCTCGTAAAAAAGCAGCGCGGCAGTAACCGACAAGTTGATCGCAATAAAAAAGGAAAGCGTGAAAAGCGTCGTCGTCAATTTCATATCAGGAAAAAGCGACATCATGAAGGCGCAGACAAGAAATATGGCTGATGCGCATACCGGACACGGTATCGCAAGCAGTATCCAGGCCCGTGATTTTCTTTCAATCTGGCAGGCCGTGCTGCGGTTTGCCGCTATCAGATATATGCCCCACGCCAGCAAGCCGAAAGCCACAAGAATATGGATGCTCATTCCTGAGCGCAGGAAATTCTGGAAATATTCAGCGCATTTAAACATCTCAAAGTTGCTGATAAGATAAAATGACAGGAGAAAAAGTGCG
>CAZDNQ010000965.1:0-1826 GCA_964506605.1 uncultured Victivallis sp.
CCCTGCGGAGATGCTGGAACTCGGCGTCTTCGGCGGGAAATACATGACAGACTGCAGGGATGAGTTCCCCAAATCCTGGTTCAGGAACGCAAAACTATGCCATGAACGCCACGATCCCGGCCTCAACTTTTTCGGAGTCAATGCATCACAGCCCCTCAGCGTGTGGAGACGGAACGGCTGGATCTACCATGAGGATCCGCGCGGCTGGTTCCAATGGTACTGCAGGTACTACATGGGCAGGAGATGCCCGGACGATGAACGGCAGATAAGACGCTGGCTGGCGATCAGGCGGCATGTCGCCCAGCTGAAGAAAGCCTGCAGGAAAGGTGATTTCAACTGCCGCAGGAAACAGCGCCAGGCCCTGCTCCACTGGGCTTATGACAGCAGGAGGCTCTGAATATCCAATGTCGAACGCCGATTCCCCGTTTCACCGGCTCTCCGGGGATCAGCTCAGATCGGCTGCCTACCTCTGCCATATGCACAAGTCCCTGCCTTATATACATGAGCCATCAAAGGCATCTACGGCTGCAACCTTGACTTTCACCCCTGTTGTGATTTATTTTACTCATGCTTATGGTGATTGTCCAGAAGCTATATATGCATATGGGAACAGGGTTGAGGCTAAATCAAAAGCGGCAGTTACATAATTGCAATTTCGATACCCTGCTTATGGGGAACTACATAATAAGAAGTTCTACAGATCTAATGAAATGTAATATCGAAAACATTAAAGACATCTTCAGCCGCATGAAGAATGACGGTTGGAATACTTCTTGCAAATTGAAATGGAGTTACTTTTTCTTTGACACTAACAAAGAGAGCTTAAACGCAATATTTGAAGAAATTAAAGAAAGAGATTATAAACTCGAATCATTAGAGAAAACTGATGAGAATGATGGAATCTGGAAGTTGCAGTTATCAAAGATTGAAGCCCATACCCCTGAAACTCTACATAAGAGAAATGAAGCAATGAATCGATTAGCCGAACAATGTAATGTAAATTTATATGATGGATGGGATGTTGAAAAGATATTAGAAATGTAGAACTAACATATGCTCGTGACGGCGTTCCGCCGCCCAGATATTTGAGCGTTGGCCGTGAAAATATTGATTTATACCACCGACAAGGAGTTTCTCAGGTTTGAACGTACAGGCCCCCATTCCGATTTGTCCAAGTAATATCAAGGCCAGCCATGTAGATTGACCGAACCGGATCAGTGGCTACCCCGCCAGGATTTGAACCTGGACTAAATGGACCAAAACCACTTGTGCTACCATTACACCACGGGGTATTTTGCGCAGGCTGGAAAAATAGTCTGCGAACAGCGATATTTCCAATGTTTTCAGGCTTGTTGCGGACTATTATGCTTCCTGGAGGACTTCATCACCATGTGATGGATCATCGCATATGCGCCGATTATGACCGCTATGGAGAGGAAGAGCCATACGTAGTTCTCGTGGAGGATTTTTATGCCCTTGTGCACGAGGTCGCGGTAGGTCATTTCAGCGGACAGGGAACCGAGGTAATATCCGATCGCAAGAAGTATGGCGCACCATATCCCCGCACCGAGCACGGTGAAGAACGAGAAGGTGGAATGCTTCATGCGTGAAAGTCCGGCGGGCAGGGATATCAGATGCCTGATCGCCGGGATGAGCCTGCACACGAACGTGGTGACCTCCCCGTATTCCCTGAAGACCTCCTCGCACCGTTCGAGGTTCTTCGGCGGAAGGAAGAAGTATTTTCCAAACTTGTAGAGGAAAGGACGTCCCAGCAGCAAGGCCATATAGTAGTTGAAATAAGCTCCGGCAAGCGAGCCGAACGCGCC
>CAZDNQ010000966.1:0-1823 GCA_964506605.1 uncultured Victivallis sp.
AAGCATGCCCTTTTCCACGAGAAGCTTCTTCACTTCAGAGGAGAATGCGGCTGACGAGTGGATCATCGCGTTCATGAACGGGATGTCGGTGCCGGAAGATCCGCGCGAGAGGATGTAATACGGACTGTTCAGCGGCAGTACGTCACCCCAGAACCCATGTCCGTTATGCCCCGGATGGTAGTCATGGTGCGCCGGATAGAAATAGATGTTGTTGCAGCGGTACTGTGCGTAAAGCTGCATCACGCCTCCCGGAAGCATGATCGCAAAACGTGGATTGCATCCTCCGCGGTCAGGCGGTGCGGCGGTGGAGGAGTTGCCAAACGCGACGCATTGTTTCACTCCAAGAAACAGTCCGTAGTCCTTGTTCTGCTTCTTCTCTTCAGGAGAATACACCAGAGACTTGACCTGCGGAAAAGACTTGCGGTTTATCGCGGAATGCTCACGGTCCCGGTTGTCGTAGAAGTCGCCGATGTTGCCTGCTGCGGTCTTCGCGGAATACCAGAAATTCAGCAGTTTCTCAATCTCTCCTTTCTCAGACAGGCAAGGGCGGTCCGGGGCTGCCTGCTCCTTGTCCTCCGCAAACGGCTTGTCGTCCTTCAGCTCATTGAATTTCCTGACTAGTCCATCCCACATCATGGCAGTCTCCGACGGCTCCTGATTGCCTTTTGGCATGAACTCCACCGTCCCCCAGGCCATGGGATTCGCCCATATCATGTCACGTTCCTCACGCAGCGGATTCAGCAGATCCGTCACACGGCTCGCTGGATGGTCATTATACTGAGGATCGCCCCACATCGGTTCAACCGCCATGTGCATCGAATCTCCAGCCTTGAAGGCGCCTTCCTCCGGCCGCAGCAGTTTCCAGCCGAGGAAGAGCTCCTGCACGTAACCATATCCATCGTCATCTTTCCTGTAGGCGGATTTCATCCCCTGCCCTTCAGCCTCCGATATCGTCTTTTCCGTATTTCCACCAGGGGAGAAATCTCCGTAGACGACATATGCAGCCGGACGCTTCCCATCTGTATACCAGTAGGCGTCCACATGAAGTATCTGATAAGGTTTGAGCACCGCCTTGTCTGGATATGGGCCGGTATTGATGCGCAGCTGCACGCAATCACCGCACCATGCCCGGCCGGGAGACACGACAGGATCGATATGGTTAACCATTGGCGTACGATCCTTGAACTGCAGAGCAAGATAAAATCCATCCTTATCGTACATCGCCGCAACGCGCACCAGCTTGCGCGGCTGTTCAACGCTGTCGGCAATTACGATGGCGCCGCTCATGTCCCAATCCTTCAGATCGCCGTCAAGCGCAACAGCTCCCGGGGCGGGCACCGCACGAAGAACATGGTTCAAAACTGGAACCGCAGGCTTGTCAGCTGAGATGGCGCCAACGGCAGACAGGAACACTGCAATAAGAATATATATCTTCATTCCGGCCCTCATTATTTTCACCGTACATCAGTGCCAGTCTTTGAAGTATCCGCCTTCTGATAGACCCGGACATAGTCAATCTCGTAGCGAGACGGGAACTGGGTGTTCGATGGATCCCCGCCGTTGTCACCGCCTATCGCAAGATTCAGGATCAGGTATTGCGGCTGGCGGAAAGGGTTCTTCGGCCCTTTGTCTGTCGGATTGACGGTCTTGTTCAGATCAATATTATTGAGGAGGATGTCGTCAACATAGAGCTTGATCGAATCCTTGTCCCAGTCCATGCGCCACACATGGAACTTCTGGTCCCAGTCCGGATCGTTGAACGACTTGACAGGTTTTTTCGTTGTGGCCCATTTCGCCTGCCATCTCTTGTCCGTGCCCCAGCA
>CAZDNQ010000967.1:0-1816 GCA_964506605.1 uncultured Victivallis sp.
CGACGGCAGGCCTGTCCTGGTGATAGGCACCCAGAAGGGGCGCAACATCAAGGAAAACGTCTTCAGGAACTTCGGTTGCCCCCATCCTGAGGGATACCGCAAGGCCCTGCGCCTCATGAAACTCGCCGAGAAGGCCAAAATTCCTGTAATATCATTGATTGACACCCCCGGAGCTTTTCCGGGAATAGCTTCTGAGGAGAGGCATATCGGAGAGGCGATCGCCGTAAATCTCAGGGAGATGTTCGAGCTTCCGGTTCCTTTCCTGGCCGCTGTAATTGGCGAAGGCGGAAGCGGCGGCGCGCTCGGAATCGGGGTAGGAAACAGGATACTCCTCATGGAGAACGCCTACTATTCGGTCATCACGCCGGAAGGCTGTGCCGCCATCCTCTGGAAGGACAGGGCGTTCTCGGCCAAGGCCGCCGAATCGCTCAAGCTTACCGCCAAGGATCTCAAGGAGCTCGGTATAATTGACGATATCGTCAAGGAGCCGCTCGGCGGGGCGCACAAGAATTTCGACGCCGCCGCCGAATCCCTCAAAAAGGCCCTCAAGAAGAACCTTTCTGATTTCGACAAGATGTCTCCGTCCGAGATCAAGGAGAACCGTTACGCCAAGTACCGCAAGCTGGGCGTCTTCACCGAGTAGCCCGCATCCTGGGAGTGCTGCTGAATGCAAAACATCCTGATCCGCAATGCAGAGAAAAGGGACGCAGGGCCCATCCGCAAACTGCTTGCCCATTACGCGAAGCAGAAGATCGTCCTTCCAAGGACCCAGGAGGAGATTGCGAAACACATGCACTGCTTCTGCGTCGCTGAAAAGAATAAGAGGGTCGTTGGATGCTGTGCCTACCGTGACTATGGAAACCACCTGTACGAGCTCAGGTCTCTCGCTGTCGGGGCAAGGAGCGCCAACAAGGGGGTTGGTTCCCTGCTCGTGAAGTTCATGGTCGCGAAGATAGCTGAGAAAGGCGATGTCAAGATTTTCGCCCTTACAACCAGCGCCGGCTTCTTCCACAGGTTCAAATTCAGGACCGTCGAGAAGGACCTTTTCCCGCAGAAGATCTGGTCCGACTGCTCGAAATGCCCGAAGCTGAACGACTGCGACGAGGAAGCTGTCCTGTTGGAACCCTGATCAATGACCGACGGCAATTCAAAGAAAAATCCACGGTCCACCTCCCCGGAGGAGATCAAGCGGGCGTTCAAGGCCGGGAAAGGCGTAAGGACCGATCTCTTCGTCTATGGCACGCTCATGGACGACAACCACGTGAAACTCCTGCTCAAGCGCCTCGTGCCTTCGGTCCCTGCAAAACTTCATCACTATATGCGCGTCGCGCCTTCATGGAGCTTCCCGTTCATCGTGAAACAGCACGGGGCCCTCACGGAAGGGAGGATACTCAGCGGAGTCACCCCCGAGGAGCTCAAGGTCCTGGATGATTTCGAGGTCGAGGGACATCTTTTCAAAAGGCAGAATGCAATTGTCAGGACTGCGAAGGGGCGCCAGCGCTGCATGACCTATGTCGGCAACATAAGCGCCCTGGAGAAGTCTTTCGGCAGGGAGGTCAAGTTCGAGGACAGGTACAGCCGGTTCATTGAGAGGAAGGTCGAAGACGTGATCGCCTCCATGGATATAGGAGGCTCCGAAATCATGCGCCGGGTGATCCACGAGCTGATGGGCTCGGCGGTGGACGAGATAATACAGTCGCATTTCGACGGCAACTACATATGCAACTACATAATGCTCCAGGCGCTTGAGGACGCGAAACCTCCGCGCCTTGTCAACCTCCTGAAGAACCATGAGCTCCGTCCTTACGCCGGCAAC
>CAZDNQ010000968.1:0-1806 GCA_964506605.1 uncultured Victivallis sp.
CCCCTCTCTACACAGGGGACGCGACGAGCTACACGTTTGCTACAGCAAAGACCAGCAGGCTGGTTGCTGAGGAACAGGTATTCGGCCCCGAAAGAAGAACAGAGGATGAGGTGTGGAACCGGACAGTATTTGGAGGGTATGTGAACTGGGATGTGGTCACGAAGGGTCCTGAAGTTGTGAGATCTGATGATCTGGCTAATATGTTCGCCCATATGACAAACTCCGGAGCGCTTACTATCAACGACGCTATCAATATTTCAAACCGGCTGTTTGATTTGAATATGAAGACATATCCAGATGCATGGGCAAGCATGCCTCTCGTTCTCATTACAAATCTAGCACGGTTGGGGGTTCTCGCAGTACCCGAAAATCTGATGGCAGACGTCCCATGGAATCAGCCTCCCGAACCGAGTGGAACTGCTAAACCTAAAGGGGGACCGAAGATCCCGGACCAGAATGAGGAAGATCCTCTCAATCAGATAGCAAAGCAGAAGTATGATACATTAAGAACGGCCGTCCTGAAGCTACAGGAACTGGCCCCAATTATAGCAGAGCAGTTGAGTGGGGAAACAGCAGAGTCTTTAGAGAATCTGTTGCAATCAATTGCAATCGCTACGATATAATAGGATGAACAACCCCACAATTTGCTAGTAATTCCCTGTACCTACGCTAAACGGAACAGGGATTACTATTGATAAAACCTTGACAAAAAAAGGTTACTAATTTATACTTAACTTACCAATAAAAAGGAGGACAAACACAATGTTCGCATTTGCATTCGAGGGGGGCTCATTCAGGAACTCGCCGGGAATACAAGAAAAGTTTTTATTGCTTGCAATTATAAATAAAAAGGAGATATTTCTCCACCAAGCAATAAAAGCCGGCATCGTTCGACACATCGAGCGTTATGGTGACACGAGTGAGCAGCAGCAGATCATCGACACTTTGGGAATCACCAAAGAGGATGGAAGCAAAGAGCTCCATCAGGAGAAGTATCTCACGGAAGTAAGGACCTGGAAATTGTTTATTTCGATTTCTGGATTTGGAATTCCGAAGAGGTATTACAACATTTATTTTTCTCTTAAGGACATGGAGGAGAAGGCACCTATTCTGCGGGTATCGGCATTATCCACCGAGGTTATCTCAGCAACGTCGGGTTACGGACAGTACACAAATGCAAGGTTCACCACGAAGGCTGCTATTCTCAATCGTGACGAAATAGAGAAAATCATAACGGGGGACTCGCTGGATATTTGGCGGAAGTCACCGCCCATGCCCATTCCACTGGCACGGACGTTGATACAAGTAGACAGAGGGGCTTTAACAGAAACAATAAGGTCAATCAGATTTAAGCGAAAGGAGGTATAAATGTCACATCTATCGAAAGTTTCAATGGCCATGAAAGATTTGGCCACATTGGAGGCAGCGGCCAAGGCGCTCGGGTTGGTACTCGATACGACAATCAAGACCATGCGCGGATCGTATATAACCGTCAACAACTGCGTCGGGGTTCTGCATGCGCCGGGAGAGATTAACCACAACAATATGGCAGGCGTGGTTAAGAACGCTCAGGGGGATTACGAAATACAGCTTGATTATTTCCACAACAGCATATCGAAGAACATCGGGAATAACGGGGAGAAGCTGACAAAGTCGTACTCCGAAATTTTAACCGAAACCGAAATGGTCAATTCGGGTTATCTGATGGCTGAAAAGTCCATAGATCAGAAGACCGGTGAGACTGTTATGGTATTCCACGAATTATAGGAGGTGGCTCTTGAAGGAAGTAATTGTCAGGATAAGCAG
>CAZDNQ010000969.1:0-1803 GCA_964506605.1 uncultured Victivallis sp.
GGCTGATTTTTGATAATCTAGGGATTAATATGCTAAGTATTGTAGGCAAATCAGCAACACCATCATTACTCTATTTAAATCGCGTTCATGGGGAGGAGATTGAAGTTGAATTAATACCTGTAAGACCTCGTGAGATTTGGGAATCAGGGAGAAAGGGTGTTTACGCAGTAATGGAATATGCTCTCGATAAATTTGCGAATAGGTATGAGAATGATCCGCGCGTTCTATCGGTTGGTCCTGCAGCATATTACACAGATTTTGGGGCTATTGCATCGGCACCTGTCCGTAAAGGAGAGTTAACACATGTTGATACCTGGGCTGGACGGGGTGGCTTTGGGACAAAGATGCTTATGGAGCACGGAATTATTGGGGTTATATATGGTGGAACTTATATTGATGAGGATTTTCGTGATAGAACAGTTGCTGATTCATGGTTTCAGGATAAGTACAATCAAAAATTGGCTTCGAAGGATTTGGAGTCGACAACTAAATACCGCTTCGATGCAAATGTTGATACCGGTGGAACATTTGGTGTGAATTATGCAACATTGGAGGAACGAATTATTGCCTTTAACTATCGGACCATTTTTATGTCGAAGGAGGAACGATTAGCTATCCATAAAAATTTAATTGTTGACCATTACCTAAAGCAATTTAACGAAGAAACCATAAAGACCAAGCAGCAGAAGACCTGTGGTGAACCCTGTTCAGCAGTTTGTAAGAAGATGCAAGGAGAATATAAGAAGGACTATGAGCCCTATCAAACGATGGGTCCGCTTTGTGGAGTATTCGATCAGAGGGCCGCAGAGTTGTTAAACCATCAGGCCGATATGCTTGGATTTGATGCTATTTCTGTTGGAGGTATCATCTCGTGGTTAATGGATTGTTTAGCCGATGGCGATATGAGTCCCGAGGAGATTGGGGTTGAGGGGGTCCCTGTTTTTTCTCCCAATAACTTTAGGGTAGTTGAGGATTCGATGCATAATAGTAAAATTGGTATGCAAATGCTCAACCAAATGGTTATGGATAATGGGAAAATAAACCTAAGGGACGGGGCACGTAAGTTTGCCCGTCATCTTGCACGGGAAAAGGGTAAGATGATTCTCGACAAGTTTGTATATATTGGCTTTGCTCGTCATGGTTGGATTGTCCCAAATCAATACTGGAGCCCAGGTGTACTTTCGCCAATGGCGATAATGGGGAAATACTACATGAACTATGGCAAAGATTTTATTGAGCCAAGGCAATTAGGACAGGAGGATGCCAAAAGAATGGTTAAGGAGTTGATGATGGATAATATGGGTATCTGTCGCTTTCATCGGGCTTGGGCCGAAGATATTATGCCTGAAATAGTAGAACAACTATTTGGATTTAAAGAGGCGTTTCTTGAATCATTGAAACTTACGGCAAGTAGAATAAATAGCCGTAACGCTTCCATTTTTTGGGAAAGCGAAAGGAATATCGATTTTATTCACACATTTCTTCTTAAAAAGCACAATGAGGACGGAATTAATGATCCAAAATTGCTCGATTGGATAAAGCGGTTTAATGATGATAAGAATAAAGCAGCTTTAGATTTCTGGTACGATATTCATAAAGGAATACACGAATCGCTTAGGGAATTTTAGTATCCAATTTACACGTTCATCTAAACTCGTACTCCCATAACAAGGATATCATCAACCTGTTCATGTTTGCCTTTCCAGTCAATATGAGTTTTATTAATAATCTCCTTCTGTTCATTCATGGGTTTATCCCATATCTGGTGTAGCATCTCCTTGTATTTTTTCGACCTGAATTTTC
>CAZDNQ010000970.1:0-1801 GCA_964506605.1 uncultured Victivallis sp.
AAGCTGACGGTGCATTTCAGAAGATATCCGCAATGTCAGATTCCCTTTATATTTGCCCCCATCCTTCCTGTTCCAGCAGCCGCTAAGCCATTATATCAAATCAACGCAGGATATCCAAATAGGATAACTTATCCCTCAATTATACTGCAACCGGTTGCAGCAGTCAATAGGCAAAGGATGTAAAATAATAAAATAGTAGAATGTTTAAAGGCGCGCGGCTGGTATGGATGAGACCATAGGCTGCACCGCCACGCGCCTTCAGCGTCCGTACTTGCATTCCTGGTGTAAAGATCCGCCGGGGGGAATTCCCTGCGGAAATTTATCATTCCACGGACTTGACCACGACATCCTTCGGGGCCTTGAACGAGCGCAGCTGCATCGGCTTCAGCTCCACCTTGAACTTTGCATCGGAAACCTTCATTTCCTGCCCCGAGGCAGGCTCCGTCACCGATCCGGGCGCCTTCTCGAACACAAAGGATACCGATGATGTCTCCTTGCCGGTGTTGAGGGCGTAGAACCAGGTGCCATCGGCAGCAGATAGCGCCCGCGCCTTGATAGTATCCATCGATCCCGCAAGATCGGTGAACTTCTTCGCGGGCAGAGGCCTGTATGCCCTTGCGAACTCAGCAAGCTTCTCCTCTGCTCCGCATGTCCCTATCAGGAATCCGCCCTTCGTGAAACCCATGATGTCATTGTATTTCAAAGGATAGATGAAGTGCTCGAGGAAGCTGTTGACGTTCGGGTTGAGCGTTGACACGCGCCACGGAGTCTCCTTCAACCAGGTCGCCTTGAGCGGATTGCCTTCGCCGCCCCACCATTTTCCCGTCCCTCCGACTGCGTCCTCGAAATAGCGGTCATGCATGTTGATCCATGGGAAGCTTGCGCCGTTCAGCATCGAGTAGAGACCGGGCTTCATATAGTCGTCGCGGATCAGGTCGCGCGCCTTTGCGACCCACGGCACTCCGGCCATCTGCCTGTAGTCCGCCGGATAGATGGTCTGTGTGAGTATGATGTTCGGGACGCCTTCATAGTACCTGGTGTCGATGCCGCTCTCCTTGTCGATGATATCGGCAAAATCCTGCTGGCTGAAGCGCTTGTCGCCGGAATGGTCGCTGATGGTCGGGTTGTAGCTGCAGATGTTCAGCTTCAGATCAGGCCTCTTCGCCGCCATCCGCTTCGCGATCGCCTTGTACCAGTCCGCGAGTTTCGCGCAGCGCCACTGGATCCATTTGTCGCGCGCGTTCGCCATGAGCCAGTTGTAGTAGAGCTTGCCGCGCAATGGATCCTTGCGGTCTACATCCACCTTGACGCCGGTGTCTTTTTCAAAGGCGTCGATATTGTAATCGTTGTAACCCGCTTCGATCGCCCCGAACCACGGGATCGTATGCTTCGTGAGATGCATCGTGATCCCCTTGAATGCTGGGCTGCCTGAATAGAGATCGAGCATCTCGTCGATCTGCGCGTCGACATATCCCTGGATCACAGGATGGAGAGGATTGAAGTTCGGCGGCGTGCCATGCCATCCGCCCGGATTTGGCTTGCCGTCGGAAAGGATCATGACAGGCGTATTGTGCAGCGAGCCGTCTGAAACAGTCTTGGTATTGACGACGATGCCGTCCGGAAGCCTGATGTTCTGCAGGTTGATGGCCGGCATGAATCCCAGGTTGTTGGCTGCGAACTTCGCAAGTATGCAGCCGATGTAGTTGTCGGGATGAGGACGCGGCTGGTAGCTCCGTCCCATCTTTCCCTGGTACCAGACAGCCGGATACGAAAGCAGGTTCTGCCCGCTCCACCTCATGTA
>CAZDNQ010000971.1:0-1798 GCA_964506605.1 uncultured Victivallis sp.
CTGAGGTGAACTCCCGCATGTTTTTCACCGCTCAGTTCACCTGTCATGTCCTTTGCAAGCATTTCAAAGCTTTCGCCGTTGAACCAGACAAAAGGATCCTCCACGTCCAAGCCCTGGAGTACGGGGCCGTCGCCTATGCGCTCATATGGGCCTTCAGGAGATTCCGCGACAGCAAGGCCGATACGCAGTCCATCAGGTGTATTGCTCCTATAGTATAAGTATGTTTTCCCGTCCGGGAGGATGCAAGGTGACGGATTGGTGACAATCTTCCCGTCCCATTTTCCAGGACGGGCGACAAGAACTGGTCCGTCATGCGGCTCCCACGGACCGCAGAGGGAGGCCGAGGAAACCATTCCAATCTTGATATTGGCGTAGCTTTCGTCAAGCTGGCGGGCTGTTTCAGCACTCCTGATGTCCTCCTGGACTTCCCCTGCGTATGTCGAGCCTATGTAGAAAAGGTAATATCTCCCCTTGTGATAGTGGATTGAGGGATTATGAGCCATCCGCCCGTCCCAGCCGCCGGCATTCCCCGAAGGAAGTATCTTTTCAACAAATGAATATGGACCTGTCGGGCTGTCTGAAACGGCTCGGACAATCTCCGATGTGAGGACATACCCCTCGAACATCGGAAGCTTTTTGCTCCAGCGTGATGCAAACAGATGGTATCTGCCGTCATCGCCAATCACCGCCGATCCGCACCATACCCAGTAGCCGTCCATCTTGAATCCCCCGCCCACTGGAGCTGGAAGAAGTTTCTCTATAAAAGTGCTATTCTTTACCGATACCATAATATTTTACTTTCTGATTAGTCATTTCACGATATTTTCTGATGTTGTTCCAATTATAGCTCCATCCTCTATGCATATTCCACCAATGACGAATCCGAGTGGCTTGTAGGCGTCGGGATTATCATCAAATCTTTTTCCGCGCCCCACCTTCGCCATTATGTCACGCTTGTCAAATTCCTCAGAAAGGACTTTCAACTCGACGGTATGGATCTTATCAGGATCGAGGCCTTTCGCAGCGAGGATCGGATTCAATCTCCAATACCCGCTGTATGAATCAAATGAATTGCGCTTCTCCATTTTTCCGTCCAGGACAAGTTCTATGAAGCCAGATCCCGGACCAGACGCGGAATACAGCATGAGGCTTCGCCCTTTGAAGTTGAATGCAATCTTCGCCTCAGGCGCCCCCCTCCATACGGATGGTACAAACTTCCCCAGGTCTTCGCAGCCAAGAACTTTGACTGGATCTCCGATGCGCTCCCAGGCGCCACTCAGCTTTACAGAATCTACTGACAGGAACGAGACGCTCTTGACATAGTCCGGCATCAACGGAGAGGGAAGCTCCGTGTGTTTCAGCGGATTTGCGGATGCTGCTTTTATCAGGGGAAAAGATCTCTCGATTGCCTTGGAATAAAGCTTGTGCCCGGTGTCAAGATAAGGATGGACTCCATCGCTGGAAAAGGGGATCTTCCCATCGGGATTGGCCTGCAGTCCCGAGACTTTGTCGAGTTCCTTCCCTGATACCTGCTCGACCTTGGCTCTGGGAGCTTTCATGACAAGCTTCCACTCCTTCTCCAGGCTGGCTATCTCAATGCCCATGTGGATGCTTGGTATACCATATCTGCCTGCGATCTCCTCATGTATCCCGGCGGACTGATTTAATTTCCCATCCTGAAGGAGTTTCAGGAATTGATCGGTAATTGTGTAGACAAAACAGATGTCGCATTCTGGAAGGGATTTCCATGTGTTTCTCACGATTCCTTCCATGTTCCTGCGGATATCTTCGGGCTTGG
>CAZDNQ010000972.1:0-1797 GCA_964506605.1 uncultured Victivallis sp.
CATGTTCTTTCCTGCAGGCGTGAATTTCTGGAGGTCCCATTCGTCGGGATAGCCGTCGAAGACGCAGGAGATCGGGGAGCTGAGTTTGGAGTCGTAGAACGGTGAAAGGCGTTCGGAGAGCTTGGAGAACTCAGCCTGCGAGAAGAGTTTCATGCCGTTGTCGAAGAGGAAGAGGACGTTGCCGCCAAGAGATAGCGCCCCATAGCAGTCGCGGTAGCCCGGGAACTGCGTGACTTCGGCCTTCTTCTTCGAGGTGTCCTGTGTAACCAGTGCATTCTCCTCCGAATCGCTGGTCTCCCATGAGTTCCGTGCAAGGCTGAAGACATGGCATGTCTTGTTGTCCATTGTGAAGCTCATGTCCTTGCGGAGGTTGGCGTTCTGCGGAAAGACAGATGAGAGATCCACCTCCTCCTGATAGAGCTCCTTTGCCGTCTTCACATCGATCACAGATGCAGTGAAGCCGGTTCCCTTCTTCTTGGACTTTGAGAAGTAGGTTATGGTGCTGCCTGTGATGAAAGGTTCAGACGGGATCTGCAAGTCCTGGGCGATGGCGCTTTTTCTTGCAAGGTCGAAGATCGTCCAGTAGTCGGTATGGAACTTGACGGCAATAAAGCTGCCGAAGGTCTTGAAGAAGCTCTTCCACTGGTAGAAATGCTTGCCGCCGCCTGTGCTGGTGGAAGATTCTATCTTGGTTATGCCGGCGCTGTCGAGCAGGATGCAGTAGTAGGGATGTATGAGGACAAGCCTCTCGGTGTCCAGACGCGAAACTATGTGCTCGCCGAGATTGGAGCTTAGCCTTATCGAGACGCCTGTCTTGGAATACGTGGAATCGATATTCGCCTTGTACTGGACTATGTTCCTGTCTTCAAGTGTCACTATTGTATTTCCGTTGTCATAGATCGCAAGGACGTTGGGATCTCCGCTCATCGGATTGAGCGTCTTGACGCCGGCCTCATCCATCTGCATCAGGAAGGTCTTGCCGGAGGAACGTGATTCCGCGGCGAAGATCACCTTGCCTTTGGACGAAACCGAGGGAGCGGAGATGTCAACCGGGTCGGCGCCTGGATCCGGATAACAGCGGATAAGCGAACCATCCTTGAGTGAGAGTTCGTAGATGCAGCTCGAAGTCGTCAGGATCAGGCTGTTTGCGAGATGGACGATCGTGGTGTTGCGGTCCATCCTGACCGGGAAGGCCCATTCCGGTTCGGCCTTCTGCGACAGCTTCGTTATATAGTTGCTGGAGAAGACATAGTATTTGCCGTCGATGTTCCTGATGGACGGGTTTTCTATCGAGGTGAGGTTCGCCTCCACCGCCTGGTAAGGGGCGTTTTTTTTCGCCGGAGGAGCCGGAAGAAGGACGCCAAAGGCGTTTGTCGCGGAGCCTTTCTGGAAGCCAAAGCATGAGTACTTCGTCATTGCCTTCAGAATGAAATCGCGGGGCAGGGGGATCTTCTTGATGAGCTTTCCGGCTTCGGACCATATTTCAGCGCCTGAGCTTTCAGAGAGGATGAATCCGTCCTTGAGCGAATCCACGTATGAGTAGTCCTGTCCGGTGAGCGCTGCGACCAGTGTGAGCCTGTCCAGTGAATAGATGGCCGCCTACCTGGCCTCGTCCACCACCAGTGCGGAATCGGCGCCGACGGCCCTTATGTCATGCCATCCGATATTCTTCTCCATCAGGACGCGCCCGGTGTCCTTGCCGAGGAGAAGCACGGCAGAGGAGTCAAGAGGCGCGAACAGCACATTCTGCTTTCCGGCGACGGCGGCGGGCATCTTTCGCCGCTGTATGATGTTTGT
>CAZDNQ010000973.1:0-1786 GCA_964506605.1 uncultured Victivallis sp.
AAGAACGGAACTCGATTATGATAAAGATAGCTTTAGCTGGGATATATAGTTTTGCATCAGAGCCGCTAAGCGATGATCCAATAGATGATTTTATCAAGAAAATTAAAATATTTACATATAGAGTCGCGATTATCGTAGATAATTTCTTCATAACCAAAATCATTTACAATCAATAATAGCTTGTAAAAATTGATTCCGGTCCAGGTGCTCGTAACACCTGGACTGGGATACTCCGAGCAGGAGCGTTCGCGTATGAAAGAGATAGCTTTGCCTAGAATAAATAGCTTTGCATCCGAGCCTGATACAGGTTTTCCACCAGGCAATGTAGCGTTATATGAACTTGTTTTCTCAAGCTTCATGGAGGCGGTCTGAATGGACTTCCCCCAAACCGAAGAGATCCTCGAGATCCCTGTCTCCGAGCTTCAAGCCCTATTTAAGGACTTGATTCAGGTCTACGATACCTTGAATGAGGTCCTCAAGGAGAACGGAATCCTCAGAGGCCGTGAACTGGCAGAGTTGAATACCAAGGCAAGCAATGCTGTTAAAGCAGAGAAATCGCCTATTGGAAAGCTTCTCCTTCTAAATGCCTACATAAAAAAGGAGATTTGGCATATCAACAACGCTCTGAAGACAAGGCCCGCATCCGCACCCACCGACGAAGGAAAAATAAGACAAGCAGTAACAAAGATCCAGCTTAGAGCCTCTGCCATTGTTGAGCACGTAAAAGTCATTGCCCAAGGGAAAAAAGAAGTTGCATTCAATTCTTGCCAAGCACGCGAATACTTATCAGGCCGAGAAGGAAAGCCGCCCAGCCGTCGCGACACTATAAGAGCTCTAAAGAGAGCTGAAAAGATCTGTCCTGCATTGACCTGCAACCATACTCCTAACGATGGCCGACTGACTACTCGGCTAACTGCGAAAGTTGAGGATCTAGATAGATCTGAAATTATAAAAGTAGACCGTGACTGTGGCGTAAGGCAACGGTCAAAGATGGAAGAGCTGAGAATGATATTCTTTAAAGATTCAATAGTAACGCCTGTGCTAAGAACTTAAAAAGTACAACAAATCGATTCAACCAAGCTGTCGGGTAGTAGTGTTTCGCTAGCTTTAGTGTACGGTATAGCAGCGAATCAAAGCAGAATCAATTATAATAGCAATTTAATATTATTAAATCAAAAAGATAAATCTCCAATTTTGACCGTTGCCAAATGCAACCGATTACTGTAGAAAGTTGTTTATAGGAATTAAGATACTGATCTTAGATCATGAAAAGAAGTAAGGAAGAAATTCTGGAATCAATCCTGGAGCTATGCAGAGAGCCTGTCGGATTGACAAAAATTGTTTACCAATGCAACCTTAACTTTCGCACAGTAAGGATTTATCTCGAGCAACTAATTGATGCAGGTCTGCTTAGCGTATTAGAAGCAGACAACGTCAAGTACAGGACCACGTCGAAAGGATTGGAGGCGTTGGGGCATTGCAATGCGTTTAGGTCGCTCCTTGCATCTAATGCCAAATCCAAGGATGAAGTTTCAGTCTGAGGCAGTCTAAGGCCGCTTGAGTCCTCTTGCTGAATTGACCTGAGGCAGTAAAGAAGGCAAACCATATCTGATCGGCTATACTTACTATCTTGCTTTTATGTAATCCATCCAATCATTTTATGTAAAAATGGCTTGCTGATATCAATTTCCTGCCAAACTACTTAAGCTCAAAGAGCCTAATGGACTTAGCATGGCAGGAGTTCTTGAGCAGATAATAGGTCCTCAGAAGCAGAGGCGATTGGTGC
>CAZDNQ010000974.1:0-1784 GCA_964506605.1 uncultured Victivallis sp.
TCGGAGCAGGCATGGGCGATCATCGTTGTGCTGGTTGCGATGGCCATTGGGACTGTGACAATGGTTGTCAGGAAAGACATCGCCTACGGACTTGTGCTGATCTGGGCTTTTATTGGCATTCTGATCAAGCATGTTTCTCCAGGCACCTTTGCTGGAGCATACCCTGCGGTGATCGGAACGGTGATTGCCTGCCTTGTTATCTATGCTGCTGCGGAGGTGTATACCATCTACAGGATGAGGAAAACGAAGGCAAGTCCGGCAATCTAATACGTCAGTGATTGGTGCAGTCCTGAAAGAGTGAGGACAGCACTATGCCCATGAGGGTGACCTTCGGTATTGGTAGGCGGCGGGGTCTAAGCTGGCTCCGCCGCATAATATTGTTTCGGGTGTCAAAAGTAGCCCGGGCTCCAAGGCAAAGCATAAATCAAAGAGGCACATCAAGAATTTGCTTTACAGCCCAAAAAATCCTGTGCGATAATAAGCCGTGAAGAAGCGATAGAAGGCGGACGGCGAAATGGCATATCGAGCAAACAGGAAACAGCAGGTACGATTTGACGACTCTGTTCTGAATTTGACAAAACGGGAGGAAAGAATGCTACGCGGAAGCTGGGCGACCGCGTTCTCGGAGCATGTCTTTCCAAAGATCAAAGAGGATCGTTTCGCCGTGCTGTATTCGAAAGATGCCGCCTCGCGACCGAACACGCCGGTCAACATCATCATCGGCGCGATGCTATTAAAGCAGGCCTACGGGCTGACGGACGAAGAGGTCGTGGAGGAGATCGCGTTCGACCTGCGCTGGCAGGAAGCGCTTCACACGACGAGCTTCGAAGAGCAGCCATTCAGCGACCGCACACTTTCTCGGTTTCGAGAGCGACTGCTTTCATACGAGGCGAAGACGGGGATCGACCTCTTCAAGGAAGAGATGGAGTCGCTGGCTGGGATCTACGCCAAGTCCATGAACATCAACGGTCGGTTGAAGCGAATGGACAGCATGACGATCTCGAGCGCTTGCCGCCGGATGGGACGACTGACGCTGGTGTATGAGTGCGTTCGGCAAATGGCGGAAGCGCTTCACCGGATGGGAATGGACGAGCTTCTGACGGGCAGCCTCATGAACTATGTAAAAGAAGAGCCCAAGACAGATCCCGGATATCGGCTGGATGACGAAGAAGCCGGGCGCGATCTCATCGAGCGAATCAAGGACGGGTATCGCCTCTGGTTTGCCTGCGGGGACGCCTTGGAGACGCTACGGGAGCTGCCCGAATATCGGCATCTGGAACGGATGCTGGGTGATCAGACAGAAGTCGAGTTGGGAGAAGATGTTCGCATCCGCCTGAAGGAAAACTGTGAGATCGCGACGGACTCCCTTCAGAACCCCTCTGACGAGGACGCAACCTACCGGATCAAGGGCGGGAAAGGTTCTGTCGGGTATGTCGGTAATCTCGTCGAAGCGAAGGGCGAAAACGGAAGCATCATCGAAAGTTATGACCTCAAGCCAAACATCACGCCGGACACCGAATTCACAAAGGCTGAACTTGCGCGGATCGGGACACCAGAGGATAAGACGACGCTTGTGACAGACGGCGCGTATGGTTCCGGGGAGCTGATGGAACAAGCCCAACGGCAGAACATCGATTTCGTGACGACGGCGCTGAACGGGGCCCAAACCAATCCGTTGATCGGGAAATTCGAGTTGGACGAGACCGGACGCATTGTGCGCTGTCCGGGCGGCGCGGTACCGTACCAGGCGAAATATAACCCGGGGACGGGGGTATACACCGCGC
>CAZDNQ010000975.1:0-1779 GCA_964506605.1 uncultured Victivallis sp.
GAGATCGTCGCCGTGGCGAAGGAGGTCAGGATGAAGATGAAGTCGAAGCTCCAGCTTTCCACCGACCACCAGATTGAATACAAGGTGGTCGGACTGCCTGAACTTTCCAAGATGCTTCCCGAAAAGCAGGATGGGGTGGAGCTCGGTCTTTTCAGATACGAGGAGAGGAACGACAAGACTATATCAACTACTACGAACCTGCTGGGTGAAACCGTCTCAAAGGTGGAGGACGAGAGGATTTCCAGGAAGTATTCAGTCTACCTTCTTTATGGTATGACCAGGGACAAGCTGGTCGAAGTCGCGGCGCACGAGCTCGGGCATGACTGGATGCAGGCCAATTACCCGAAGATAAGCGACTTGAAAGTCAAGGAAGGGTTTGCTGAATACGTCGCGTCGAAGGTGAATGCCGTTTATGGGCGGGAAGCCCTGAACAGGCGGATGCAGGAGAATCCAACCCAGACCTATGGTGGCGGATACAGGTTTATTGCGGAGATCGCAAAGAAGGGCGATGACGAGCTGAAGGCGTTTCTTGAAAAGTTCAACAGGGATTCCGGCGGGAAGTGAAGATGTAATGCTTCAATAGGATATTTGTATTCCATGTTTTTGAGTTTAAATTATTGGTTTGGGGGGTCAATGGAGTTTTCAGCAAATGCAAGATAAAGCCTGGCAGTTCCGGCGTAATTTCGCCCGAGCTGCCTTCTACATTTTTTTCCTGGCCGCAATATCAATTCTCGCTCTTTCGAGCGGATGCTCGACTACTGACGACAAGGGGGCGGCGGACTTGCAGCAGGCTGCGGCGCCGGACAACGGACTTAACTCCCCGGATCTCATGGAATACTACGGCGGGCGCGACAGCTGTGAGCCGTTCAGCCGTACGATGTTCTCCTTCAACAAATATATGGCCTGGTATGTGATCCAGCCTGTCGCCATCTTCTGGGGAACCATCATCCCGAAGCATATCATCGAATGCTTCAACCGTTTCACCTACAATGTCGCCTTCCCAAAGCGCACCTTCAGCTCGCTCGCTCAGGCGAAACTCAAATATGCCGGACTCGATTTCTCCCGCTTCCTCATCAATGTCGTCGTAGGGATTGCGGGCTTCTACGATCCGGCGCTGGCCTGGTTTGACATCGAGAAGCAGGAGGAGGACTTCGGACAGGCATTTGCAGTATGGGGGATCGGCGAGGGCGCATGGCTCCATCTGCCTCTTGTCGGCCAGACAAATATCCGCGACGGTGTCGGGCTCATTTTCGACTATGCGTTCGATCCCAAGACATATTTCTACGGCGGGCAGACCTTCGCGTTCCTGAACGAGCTCACCTACAACCAGCGCCTGAATGACACATTCCTGCGTTCCCACAAGGATCCCTATGAGCTTCTCAAGCGGGTTTATGCGGCGGAAAGATATGTGAAGATCAACGACTATGACCGGCGTGAGAGGATGAAGGAGTACCAGGAGGCGCTTTTCAAGGATGACAAGGAGCCTGCGCTGGCTGCTTCGGATCCGATGCTGAATGAGATTGTCGTGCGCGGGTTCAAGTCCCAGGGATCCAACATCGACACGCTGCGGGTCGGGATGGTGGACATCCAGAACGACGGTGAAAGCTGGTGGATCGACTCCTCCGTATGGAACAGCGATTTCTTCAACAAGGGGTCAGTCCGCAAGGTGCAGGTTAACAAGGACAAGTCGAAGATGCCGTACAAGGTCTGGTACCAGAAGGAGGACAATTCTCCTCTGGCGATCATTGTACCGGGTCTCGGAACGCACTACACCGGCAA
>CAZDNQ010000976.1:0-1777 GCA_964506605.1 uncultured Victivallis sp.
CATAACCAAGTTTACAGAATACAAGGCCGAATGCATAGACTTCTTCCAGTTCTGCACGACGCCTGAGAACAACCAGAAGATGAATGAGATCGCCCAATGGATTCCGGCTGTAAAGGGTGCCAAGCCTACCCCGTTCCTCGAGGCGTTTGTTCCGAACTTCAAGGGATACTGGGGATATCTGAACTTCAATATGGGCTCGAAGACTGAAATGCTTGAGAAGCAGGTGTTCTGGCCCTATGTGTCAGGAGAGAACGATTACAGGAAATATCTGGAGGTCATGTCGGCTGCGATGCCGAATGCGGCCGCAAACGACTATATCGAACTGATTAGGAAGGCCCGTGAAAGCGTTCCAGACAAGCAGGTGTTCAGGAGCCTCTACATGGCCCAGTATGTTTTTCCTGAAAGCTTCGCGGACCCGAAGTCCGCAAATGCTGCTGATTTTGAGAAGGCTGTCGAGAAGAAGAAGGCCGAGGCGGCGGTCAAGCTTGTAGCCAGCTGGGACAACCTCGTCGGTTTCGCCCTTGATGAGATGAGGATAAAGGCGATGATGGAGCCATGCTTCAAGGATAAGAACAAGAATGCTTTCAGCAAGGCGTTCCTCTCGGAATATGAAAGGCTGTCCAATATGAGCGGAGGTAAGCAGTAATGGCCAGGGATATCGGATTAAAAAGGGTCAAGCACTACTGGAGGCTGTATCTGTTCCTCCTTCCGAGCGTCCTGCTTGTCGCAGTGTTCTCATACTATCCTGCGATAAGCGCGATGTACCACTCCTTCTTCCGCTGGAACGGCGAGGATATCAACTACTGGGTGGGAATGGAGAACTTCAAGAAGGTCCTGGGCGTTGTATCCCCGTGGATTCTCATCTTCCTCCTCTTCTATGCCGTCATCCTGTATGCCAAGGACAAGACATCCAAGTCCGACATGATAAGGATCGTGGCCGGCGTGCTCTGCCCGATACTGACTTCCGGAATACTGGCGTTCAAGGGATTCGCCTTCACCACGCCTCTTGCCGCAAAGGTGATGTCCGTGAACCTATCTGTCGCGGCCGCCGAACTTGGCACCGGACTGATACTCTGGGGGACGATGCTCCTCCTCATACAGTATTTTGTCAGCGAGGAGAGCGAGAACAAATGGATCTACCTGATGATCCCGGTGGCCTTCCTGATAGTCTCCTTCATGAGGGCCGTAGGCTTCACGTCGGTCTTCTCTTTTTCGGCTGTACTTCTTGCGGTCGGATATGCAATATGGTTCATCCCGTCGATGGAGAATCTCAAATCGATCGAGGGCGCACGTACGCTCCATGCGTTTACCGCGCTTGCCATCACCTTCTGGGCGCTGGGGGAATATGGCGGAGGTGATCCTATCATGTGGGGCGGCTTCTACGTGCTGGCCGTGCTTATTGTCTTCAATGTCGTCAAGATGTTCCCGTCCATCCTTACCGCTGTAGTTGTCCACAGGATCAAGAACGACACCATGAACTACTGGTACCGCGTGCTCTTCGTGATCCCGATGATCATCCCCGGCATGGTCTACCTCCTCATCTGGAAATTCTTCTTCAATCCCAACGAGGGTATATTCAACAGGATTTTGGTCTACACCAAAGTCATGGATGTACTGGTATACATCGACGGGATCCTCGGATGGGGCGGAATTTTCAAGCAGGGCGTCATGCCTGTCTGGCTCGGCAATGAACATCTTGTCCTCCCGGCGCTCATACTCTGGGGCTTCCCGTGGGTAGGCGTCGTAGGCGTACTCATCTATCTCGCCGGACCGCAGG
>CAZDNQ010000977.1:0-1777 GCA_964506605.1 uncultured Victivallis sp.
ACGAACAGGGCGAACAGAAGACGGTGACCATGGTCCAGAAATGGCCCGTCAAGATCCCGATCACCGCATACAAGGAGAAGCTGATTCCTGAAAAGCCGCTTATCACACAGCAGCGGATCATCGACACTTTCTTCCCAGTATCCAAGGGCGGGACCTTCTGCACCCCCGGACCGTTCGGCGCAGGAAAGACGGGGCTCCAGCACGCGCTCAGCCGTTATGCTGAGGCCGATGTCGTCGTGATCGCCGCCTGCGGCGAACGCGCAGGCGAAGTCGTCGAAGTGCTCCGTGAATTCCCGCATCTCGAGGATCCGAAGACTGGGCGCACCCTGATGGAACGCTCGGTGATCATCTGCAACACCAGCTCGATGCCCGTCGCGGCGCGCGAAACTTCGGTCTATACCGCAATAACTATTACTGAATATTACAGGCAGATGGGCCTCGACTGCGTCCTCCTCGCCGACTCCACTTCGCGCTGGGCGCAGGCCCTGCGCGAGATGTCCGGCCGTCTCGAGGAAATCCCCGGCGAGGAAGCCTTCCCCGCATATCTCGAATCACTCATCGCCGGATTCTATGAAAGGGCAGGTCTTGTCAAGCTCAATGATGGCAGGACAGGTTCGGTCACTATCGGCGGCGCGGTGAGCCCCGCAGGCGGAAACTTCGAGGAGCCTGTCACACAGGCGACCTTGAAGGTCGTCGGCGCGTTCCTCGGACTTTCACGAGACCGTGCGAACGCCAGGAGGTTCCCGGCGATCCATCCGCTGGACAGCTGGAGCCACTACACCAGCATCGTCAGCGAGGAGAAGGTCGATTTCGCACGCGAAGTGCTGAGGAGGGGCAACGAAGTCAACCAGATGATGAAAGTCATAGGAGAGGAAGGCACGCACATCGACGACTTCCAGATCTATATGAAGAGCGAGTTCCTCGACGCTGTCTATCTCCAGCAGAACACCTTCGACAAGGTCGATGGCGCCACGAACGAGCAGAGGCAGAAATATGTGTTCGACAAGGTGACGCTTGTGCTCAAGACAAAGTTCCCGTTTAACAATAAGGACGAGGCCAGGCATCTGTTCAATGAGCTGAGGCAGCTTTTCATTGACTGGAACTATACGGCCTGGAATTCGAACGGCTTCAAGGAGATTGAAGGCTCAATCGACAGCAAAGTGAAGGAGCGCAGCAAACATGCGTAAAGTATATCACAGGATAATACAGATCGCCGGAAACGTGATCACGGTCGAGGCTGAAAACGTCGCATACAACGAACTCGCCGAAGTCACAAGCTCCAGGGGCGTCTCGCTCGCCCAGGTGATCAGGCTCCAGGACAAGAAGGTGTCCCTGCAGGTCTTCGCCGGAAGCCGTGGCGTCTCCACCGGCGACGAAGTGCGCTTCCTCGGCAGGCCCATGCAGGTGTCGTCGTCTGAGAACCTCCTCGGACGCGTCTTCACCGGCGCAGGCGAGCCAAAGGACGGGCGTCCTTCAATCAGGGACAGCCTCATCGAGATCGGCGGACCTTCCGTGAATCCCGCGAAGCGAATCATACCGCGCAGGATGATCCGTACCGGAATCCCCATGATCGACATATTCAACTCGCTGGTCGAGTCGCAGAAGCTGCCGATATTCTCGGTCGCGGGCGAACCCTACAACAAGCTCCTTGCGAGGATCGCGATGCAGGCCGAAGTCGATGTCATCATCCTCGGAGGCATGGGCCTCAAGAACGATGACTATCTTTTCTTCAGGAACACCCTCGACGAACAGGGCTCCCTCTCCCGTTCAATCATGT
>CAZDNQ010000978.1:0-1774 GCA_964506605.1 uncultured Victivallis sp.
AACCGACTGGTACCATAATTCCAATAAGTGTCACACCCAAACAGTAGCCTGTAATGGCCGGGCTATAACAGACAAGTTGTCAATATGCTGGTTGCCAAATCCAATACTTCGAATTGGACTTCCATCTCGGTACTCAGGTTCGAAAATGTGAAGTGAAAATGTGGATCCGAATAGAACGCGACGGGATTAATATCGATTCACCTTTTCGGTTTTGAGCAGTTCCGCCCAAATCTTAGTCGGATGGTCAGCAATATCTGTGCTTAAATAGCAATAGAAAGCGTTGAGGTGATTCCGTATGGTATCTGTCGTAGCCTGTGGCCTGCTTCTCCAAACTTCATTGGCTTTTGAGCCTCCGAAAGCCAGTACCGTCGCGAGGCCAATCGTAATCTGTTCATACAAGACGGATCCTGTTCTTCGTGCCGCAGAACAAGAGCTGTCCAGAAATCCAAGCAACCAGGAATTGCAGAGGTTCTACAAGAAACACAACATGACTGTTGCGACAACCGACGGCTATGACATCGCCTTTTCGCCCTCGCACTATGTTGTCAAGCGAGCGAATGCCATTTCAAAGCTGGCAGGTGAATATTATTGTCGGGTCTTTTCAGAGGTCTACGGTTTGAAGACGGCATGTCTGCGGTACTTCAATGTTTACGGGCCCAGGCAAAACCCTCACTCGGAGTATGCTGCAGTGATTCCAAGGTTTGTAACAAGGATTCTCGCGGGGAAACAGCCGGTGATTTACGGAGACGGGGGGCAGACGCGGGACTTCACCTTTGTGAAAGATGTTGTGAAGGCAAATATCCTGGCGGGGGAGAGCTCGGCAGAAGGGGTATTCAACATCGCCTGCGGGCAAAGGGTGAGCCTGAATGAGCTGGCAGGGAAGATAATGGAGATCACTGGGGTAAAGGTCGAGGCGCTTTATGAGGAGCAAAGGGCCGGGGATGTGAGAGACTCGCTAGCGGATATCTCGGAGGCGAGAAAAGAGATAGGATACGAGCCGGGGTATGAGCTGGATGCGGGGCTGAGGGAGACGGTGGAGTGGTTTAGGAAGAACTAGAACCGCGTTGCGAGTTGATTATTACTAACGTCTACAAACTAACCACAGAGGCGCAGAGACACAGAGGACGAAATTTTAAAATGGATAGGAGAGATAATAATCTCAGAAAGTATTGTCAAATCAGAAGCTGAAAAAATAAGGATGAATGCAATAACTGGCGAAATAATCGGTGCTGCTATCGAGATTCACAAAATATTGGGACCAGGATTACTGGAATCAGCTTATGAAGAGTGCCTATGCCATGAACTCGGTCTAAGAGGAGTTGCCTTTGAAAGACAAGTCCCTTTACCCATAGAATATAAAGGGATAAAACTCGATTGTGGATACAGGCTTGATCTGCTGGTGGAAAATCACATAATAGTTGAACTTAAGACAGCAAATGGAATTAATCCCATCCACGAAGCGCAACTTCTGACGTACTTAAGATTAAAGCATGAGCGGTTAGGGTTAATCATCAATTTCTATGTACCTGTGCTAAAGAACGGTATTAAGCGAATTATTAATGATTCTTAGAGGATCTGGGTTCAACCATACGGGTGACTCAAAGTTATAAGCGTTTCTCTGTGCCTCCGTGTCTCTGTGGTTAGATATCCGTAACCCCAGGTTTAATTATCAGATCTATTCGTTAATTGATTATTAGAAGGGACGATAAAAATGGTTTCCGAAGAACTAAAGGACAAGACAGTCTGCGTTGTCGGCCTGGGCTATGTCGGCCAG
>CAZDNQ010000979.1:0-1773 GCA_964506605.1 uncultured Victivallis sp.
CCTGGGAAGGCAATATGGTAAAAAAAAGGAAAAAGCCCCCGCAGGGCGGCGACATAAAGAGATCGACTAATGTGCATGCTGATTATCCGCCGAAGCATTAACTGGGCATTGCGCTGATTTGTGAAAAATCCTCCGTATCTTACGCAATAATTTGCTATGTAAATACGTTGTGCTAAAGTATTAGAGTCGTGTTTTTATGATTCCTGAAATTGCGCCGGGATACTGTTTTCCGGGGGCAGGACGGGATATGCAAGTACCGTCAGATATTGGAGTTGCATCATGCTGTCACCTTGGAAGGTGTTTCCGCGTATGATAACTTTCAAACATCGTCCAGCGGATTTTTCCCCAGGACGCCGGGAGAGCAATGAAAAAAAATGAATTTACATTGATAGAGCTTCTCGTGGTGATTGCGATAATCGCAATACTGGCGGCGTTTCTCCTGCCTGCCCTCAGCAAGTCGCGGGAGAAGGCGAGGCAGACCCACTGCCTGAACAACCTCAAGCAGATAGGCCTTTCCATCATCCTGTACAAGACTGACAACAAGGATGGCGATGTCGCATGGATTTCGTGCCTGAATCCGGACTATTTGAAGACCACGCAGAGCTACCAGTGTCCTTCGGACGGCAATCCTGCCGACACACCCGCGAACGCCTGGCTTGCCAGGATTGACAACGACCATAACGTGACATACGACCGCGTCGGGAACACCGGCGTGCACAGGAATCCCAACACCGATGTCGGAAATGTCAGTTATTTCTATGAGTTCACCGATGCGGTCTGCGCCTGGGATCTCTGCACCCCCGCGAAAAGCCATCCTGAGTTTTCAGCGCCTTATACCTGGGCCCAGCTGAAGAATGTCCAGCTCAAGCAGGGGGACGATGGCACACATGCCTTGGGCGAGGGGTATGATCCTACGCTCTTCCCGGTGCTGCGGTGTTTCTGGCATGTCAAGCATCTGAAAGACTACTCTCCTTCCAAGTTCATACCCAATACCGAGGCCCCGGTTCTGAATGTGAGCTTTGCTGGAAATTATTTCCTGAGCAGGGGAAAATGGGAAACCGGTGTCTGGGAGCCGTAACACATCTCCCGGAAAAGGGAATCCCAGTTTGACAAAGGAATTCAGTATCCTATGCTTTGGAAGAATAAAATTCTCAGGTCGGTCGGTTTAGACATAGGTTCAAGCACCATAAAGGCTGTCGAGCTTTCCTGGTCCAGGGAAGCCGGCATAAAACTCCTCACCCACAAGCTGATCAGGCTGCGTGCGGAAGGAATCCTCGACGACGAGGAGCTTTCAAAATCACTCTCCTCCCTGTTCGAGCAGTCCGGCTGGAAGAACCGTAAGATATGTTCAGGGCTCCCGCAGTTCCTCGCGACTGTGCAGGTCATGGATTTCCCCGAGGCGCCCGAAGCAAAGCTGGAGGAGATGGTCGCCTTCGAGACCAGGCAGCTTTCCGGCATATCGGAGGAGAGCTTCATACACGACTACCACATGATGGCCCCGAAATACGGCAGGAAGAACCCCGTGCTCATAGGCATCTCCCGCCATTCGGCTGTCACGGAGAAGATGCATGTGCTGGAGTCGGCGGGCATCATCCCTAGCGACATAACAATGAACAGCATGGCGCTGATCAACACGCTTTTCAGGCTGCACCCCGCAACGAAGGATGAAAACCGCCCGCAGATGATTGTGGAGATCGGAGCGGAGAACACGACGGTCGTCATATTTGCAGGCGGGCAGATACTTTCCATAAGCAGCCTGCTGTTCGGTTCGGA
>CAZDNQ010000980.1:0-1767 GCA_964506605.1 uncultured Victivallis sp.
GGCATCCCTGCGAAGACACTATGTCACTATCACATCCAATTACAAAAATTGTCATTTCAACCGAGTATCGCGAGCGGAGAAATCTACCAAAATAGAAAATATCTCTTTACCATTTTTCATGGTTTATTTATTATTAATCGTAATATGCTTACCGAGAAAACTTTCCAACCTGTATTCGGTATCTTATTAAGAGAATTAGTTTTTGTCAAGCCATTGCTGTATCCTGTTTATACACCAATCAGTATTGTCTCTGATCTGATAGACCCAGAACCGCATAATGTCCCAGCCCAACTCGATAAGTCTTTGATTTCTGAGCTGATCACGTCTGCATAGTTCACCATCCCAGTTCCGGTGGTACATCTCACCATCTATTTCAATGTTGAGCTTTTTATTATTTCTTAATAGAGCGAAATCCAGGCGGTATTGGTCTTCTTGGTATTGAGGTATGGCTATAATGCCAGCATTGTACATTTTTTTATAGAAGAACCGTTCCCAGTCAGATACCTGTTCGGGATTAGACACGACAGGATAGTCAGGTGTTGCAACGAAATCGCTTGAAGAGACAGTCGGACTATAGTCGTGTACAGAACTAACATAATTCGCAAACTTCGCCAAATAATCGACATTGGATACTCTTGCCTTGCCAGCGTCGCCTACTATAACCAAACAAGCCCTTGCACGAGTTATTGCAACATTGAAAAGATGTGGATTGTTACGCAAGAAGCCCATAGCTGTATCGGGGGTATCTTCACTGACCACAGGGGAGAAAATCATAAGGTCTCGTTCATCACCTTGGAATCCATGAGCGGTATCTACGAGGAATTCTTGCGTACCAAGAACAGATAAAAGCATACGGTCAGATGTTACAATGTCATTAATTCGGTTAGCTTGAGCTCTGAAAGGTGTTACAACGCCTACTGTTCCTTGATAATTCTGTTCAAGTAACAGTCTTCTAAGCTCCTGCACTACAGCTGTGGCTTCAATCTCATTGACAGCACCTCCCCCTGCAGGCCGGTGGACATGTCCACAGCAGTTAATCCAGCGTACAGACTCAGATCCTTTGATGCTCTTTAGTCTATCATATTTTGTTGCAATTCTTAAAGAACTACGGTAGAAGTTTTGGTTTGAAAACTCGATAATATCCTTGTGTGACCGGTGATGATCTTTGAGGTTTACGATGTCATTACTGCTGCAAAGGCTGCGAGCAAGGTCAAAAATCGAATTTGATCCATATGCCCACTTGGCAAATCCTTCCGCAAGCTCGTGCTTTGACAGCAGATTTATGTCTTGCTGACGTGTGAGTTGACTTATGTGCCGCAGCTGCATAGGGTCGCCTATTATCACTGCCTGTTTCGCCCTATATAGAAGTGGTAATGCCGAAGCTATATCGCACTGGCTAGCTTCATCGATAACGACAAGATCGAAGAAACATGGCTCAAAGGGGACCTTGCTACTTATCGCCAAAGATGTTACAGCCCAGCAAGGTAGCTGGGCGGCAACCTTTGGAAATAGGCGGTAGTAGTTGCGAAAAACCTGTCCTCCCAGACGTTCATTGTTTTCATTAGCGGCGACTATCATCTGCAAAAGAGAACAGAATTCACTTAGGTTATCCCTGTCCTGCTGAGTCAGGCGACCTGGTTGGAGTCTAATCCAGTGTTCCCAGAGCTTAGCTGAATTGTTAGCCAGAGAGGCCAGCAAGCTTACCATGCGATGAGAATACTGTTCCAAAGGTGTGACTTCACAGAGCCTTGAAAGTTTATCGATGTA
>CAZDNQ010000981.1:0-1763 GCA_964506605.1 uncultured Victivallis sp.
TGTCGTGACGGAACCCTCCGAGAAGAAGTTCATGCCGGTAGTGAGCAGGGGGTTCAAGACCTCCCCGTCGGCCCAGGTGCTGTCATGCTGGATTCCTGCAATTTCAGATGAAAACACGATCATCTGGGACGAGTTGCTTGAAGCCGCCCTCGACAAGAAGAACAGGCTTGCCAAGTGGATCACCAAGGAAAACCTGAACTACGTCGGCTATGTCCCGCTCCATGACAACAAGAAGATATATGGCTTCCTCTTCGTCGCCGTTGCAGGCGATGACAAGATGCCTTCGGCGCTTGCCTCCCCCCTCCTTGAACTCTGCGGAGGCAGGATTGGGCTCGTCCTCGAATCCAGAAGGAGCGTCGGAACGCTTCCCGAGAAGGCCGTACAGACCGCCAAGCTCCTCAAGGACCATCTCACGATGCTTTCCAGCTATCTCGAGATACTGAAGATTTCAGGGAAGGTGAACCCCGAGGAAGTTTCGAATGTCGCTGACAGATGCCTTGCCACGATCTCAGAGAGCAGGAAGCTTGTCGACCGCTTCGCCGACGATGTGATTTCTTCTGCATCGGCGGAAAAAAAGAGCTGATAGCAAATACTTCTTCATCTGTGCAGGCCTATGGCGAGAGCCTAGTATTCTCTTCCTGTCAGATAGTCCGATAGATCCATAAGCAGGCTTCTGTATTTGCTTTCCGGAAAATCCAGAAGAACCTCCTTTGCGGATTTCGCAAGCGCCCCGGCCCGGCGCAGCACTTTCTGTTCGGCTCCGGTATCACGGATTATCTTCCTGGCAAGATCCAGATCCTTTTTGGAGTATGATGGCCTGCCGAGAAGAGAGAGGAGCTTGCCTCTCCCGGGCTTGTCGAGTTTGCTCCATGCATGGTATATCAGGAGGGTCGGCTTGGCTTCAGACAAGTCGGAACCTACCGGCTTCCCGAGCTTCTCCTCGTCGCCGAATATTCCGAGCCAGTCGTCCCTGAGCTGGAAGGCTACACCGGTGCTGGAGGCGAATTCCCCGAGCCTCCTGACGCGCATGTCGTCTGCGAACTTCGCAGAACCGAGTCCTATGAGCGCTCCCGTTTCCGCACAGTAACGGAGCAGGGCGCCGGTCTTGAGATAGAGCATTCCTTCTATCTTGGCAGGGCTCAGCTTCCCGAGTTCAAACAGGGGCATCTCTACGTCAAGGGCCTCGCCGCTTATGAGATCGCGGTTGACAAGCTCATGCAGCCGCCGGCTCAGATGTATCGTAAGTTCCGGAGAGACTCCTGCACCTGCGGACTTTAGCAGCATGTTTGCCGCCCAGCCCTGCTGGATGTCGCCTGCGAGCATCGCAAAGTTCTTTCCGAAGGTGAGCGCCTCTCCAGGCCTTATCCCGAAGGCTTTTCCTGCGGACTTCGCAATCTTGAAGTGCGGGGAGGGTTTTCCCCTGCGCATATTGTCATTGTCGATGATGTCGTCATGGACAAGCGTCCAGTTATGGTAGATCTCCACGGCCGCGGCTGCGAACTTCGCAGATTCCAGCCTGCCGCCGAGAAGTCCGCATGACCACATCAGTATGGCGGGACGCAGGCGCTTGCCTCCGCGGGACGGATAATCTAGTACGGCATCCCTGAGATAGGAAGGCCGTATCTTCTCCGGGAAATCATCCTCGCAGATGATCCTGCCGATGCTGTCTGCGACTTTCTGGAGTTCTGGAATGAGCTCATTCATTGTCATGCCAACTGTTCTTTGAAAGTCTGTTGCTAAAATCCGGCTTTGACCGAGACGTT
>CAZDNQ010000982.1:0-1763 GCA_964506605.1 uncultured Victivallis sp.
TGGCGAGGGATGGAATGTTTGATGAGAATCAACTTTTTGCTGTATGGGAAAAATCCGATGTTGTTGCGTTGATCGAACGTCTTCAAAAGTGCGTTTAAGGAAAAAGGGGAGTAATATGCTCCCCTGCTCAGTTGTTATTTATTTCGTCCTTTTCGGCCAAAAGTGATACTCCCTAAACACGGCCTTTTTCGCTTTTGCCCGTTCTTTGCGCCATGCCTCTTCTTTCTGGTCATCACTTAACCTTTGGTAATGCGAGCTTGATTTTGCCGAGTCATACCAGGCATTAACGCGATCATTATATTTTTTGTTCGCTTCCCTGAACTTGTCCTCGCCGATCCGGTCATGGAATTGCTTCATTTCTTTTGACTGTTCTTCATCCCAAGTTTTTTCTGAAGCAGTAAAACTCTGCGTGTTGATACCTACGACATCAGCGATAACCCCGGCGATACGATCAGCTGAAGCATTATCTTTTAATTTAAGGGCATTCTGAATGGATATGGGCGTGAACGCCTGATATAAAGATTTCTGCCAGGTAAACGGCTCCCCATTCCAGAGCGTCCCTTTGAAATAATCTACGATCATCCGTGCCGGTGGGCTGGTTTTGTTCGTCAGGAAATCAATAAAGGAGTAAAATCTATTCTTTTGGGCATACTTAGTGCCGTATTCGTGTATTAATCCCGTGGAAGCACTTTTATAAGAATTTGATGCCATTCTAACGGCCAAAGTAATCAGCGAGGCGGCACCGCCGGTAATATCGAATCGGGTATCGCCCACTTTGATTTTGCCGAAATCCGTGCTTCTGGGATCATCTTCGACATCTGCGCCCATCGCCGCCGCTGCCAACATTAAAACCGCCGTACTGCCGATAATCTTGATTAAATTTAACCCTGCCTGCTGTCGGGCAAAAGATGTTTCCAGTCCTGCCCCGGCACCATGTGCCGTTAAAACATCCAAATTGGCTTTGAGCATCTTGGGCGCCCAGAGGATCACACGCACGATCGCCGGTTCGCCACGTTTTCCCCACTGGCCGCGAGCGGTTAAAGAGTTTATCAGTTTACCAACGTCCTGAATCCATACCTTATCGGCAACATCCTGACCGCCATTCTCTGCAGTCTGTGACAATAAATCAAAAAGGTCGGTTCTCATTCGTATAGCCGCACCCTCGAACGCCGTCTGGCTGGCCTTAAACATTCTCCCGGCATAAGGCACCCGCTCCGGCATGGAAGTGGGAAACTGCTCTTCTGTTTTGGGAATCAGCTTAGCAATGTCATAGGACCCGTTCAGGCAATTAGGCCTCGAGTAAATATCCGCCATCAGGGCATCCATAGCATTCTGTCCGCCCATAACCTTCCGAATATCCCGGAAAGACTCTCTTGCTGCCGGCCACCAGACAGTCGGATGAGTCATTAAAACTTTCAGCCCCTGCCGGCCGATGAAACTATTATCCAAGGAAGCCACCATAGAGATCGAAGTATCGGCCACCGTCTGAATGGAATCCCTGAGTAATTCATATACCGCTTTGGTCGAATGCTCTTTATAGGTGGTCTTGAATTCTGCCATTCTATCTTTGAGCATCTTGGATATAGTGTCATCCCTGCCCTTTAAATGCTCGACGTAACGCTCAAAAGCTACCCGGGCGGCGCCATACTCAAACCTGTTTCCACCCTTTTCCAGATTTTCCTTTGTTTCGGAAACGATCTTGGACAGCTTGACAATATTTTCCGCTTCTTCTTTGGTGATACTGCTGACCTTTGACGCCTCTT
>CAZDNQ010000983.1:0-1758 GCA_964506605.1 uncultured Victivallis sp.
CGAGGCCGCCGATTTCCCTTTCATGGAGCGGAAGGTCAGTCTTCTTTTCCGGGACGGAAAGGGGGTCGAATTCGATGCCGTCGTCCTCGATGATTATATCCAGCCCTTCATCTCCGGCGGATATTTCCAATGAAATCTCGTGGGTGGCGGAATCGCTGAAGGCATACTTTATGACATTCGAAACCATCTCCTCAATGACGAAATGGACGTGGAAGACGGTATCCCCGGGGACACCGTTCCTTTCCAGGAAGCTGTCAAGATCCCCTGAAATCCTCTCAAGCTCATCCAACTCGTCCCTGAGAATGAAGTTGATCTTGCTCATTGTTGTCCAACAAGTGAAAAATCAGACCACCAGCTGGTCCATTCCGGCTATTTTGAAGACCTTCTTGATCTGCGGGGCGGCATTGAGCACCTGGAACTTTCCCGCACCCTTCTTCTTTGCAGCTGAAATGCAGATCCTCAGGAAGGCGGAGGAGACAAAATCAACAGCCTTGAGGTCGAATGCGACAACTCCGTCCGCCTTGTCAACCTGAACTCCCACATCGGCCTCCACGCTGGAACAACTGGCGGTGTCCATCCTGCCCTCGAAGCAAAAAGTAATCTTCCCATCCTGCTGCTCTGTCCTTATCATGATATCCCCTCCTGTTTATTTAATACTAAAAATTCCTGTTATAGATTTTCTCAAGCGCCTCCGCATCCAGCGACTCGTCAAAATAGAGCGACTTGTCAAACTTCCCCAGGCGCTGGTTCTCCCTGCGGCGTGCTATGCGCTGGATGTTGAGCAGGTTCCTTGCGGTCACATTGTCGGTCGTGATGTTCTTGCCGCCTGTCCCGCATCCGAGCGTCAGCGAAGGGCTGAGCATGTTGTATATGCCGCCGACCGCACCCTGTGATGAAGGGGTGTTCACAACGATACGTCCCGCGTTCATCAGCATCGAGAACTGGTTTATCTTTTCGTCGTCATTTGAGAACATGCTGGCGGTATGCCCTATGCCTCCGTGGTAGTTCAGATCTATGCAGATGTTCACCGCCTGCTCGAAGTCGTCGGCTATGTAATACGCCAGCACAGGAGCAAGGATCTCAGAGGAGATCGGATATTCCTCCCCAACTCCCTTCAGAGGTGCAATGAGCAGCTGCGTGTCGGCCGGCACATCAAGCCCGGCCTTCTTCGCTATCGTAATTGCGGACTGCCCGACTATCTCCGCGTTCATAAGTTTCTTCTCAGCATCATATACGGTCTTCTCGAGCAGCTTCACCTGCTCCGGCGAAAGGATGCACGCCTTGCGCTTACGGAACTCCTCCTCGACCATGGCGGCGACGCTCTTCTCGGCCACTATGGCCTGTTCGCTGGCGCAGATGGTGCCGTTGTCGAAGAGCTTGGAGATGCAGATCTGCTCAACTGCGAATGGAATGTCGGCGGACTTTTCGATGAACACTGGCACGTTCCCCGCCCCTACTCCGAGCGTCGGGGTTCCAGAACTGTAGGCGCTCCTGACAAGCCCTGTCCCGCCTGTGGCGAGGATAAGCGACAGCGCCTTGTGGGTCATCATCGCCTGTGTCGTCTCGCGGCTGGTGTCCTCGACCCATTGTATGCAGTTCTCGGGCGCATCCATCTTCAGCGCAGCCTCATAGCAGATCCTCGCGGCCTCGCAGCTGCACTTGCGCGCCTTCTTCGACGGGCTTATGATTATCGGGTTGCGCGTCTTCAACGCTATCAGTATCTTGAACAGTACTGTCGAGGTGGGGTTGGTGACCGGG
>CAZDNQ010000984.1:0-1756 GCA_964506605.1 uncultured Victivallis sp.
CCTGGTGCCTGTCGCATTCTTCTTCAACTGGAAGAAGCTCAGGAACGCCGAACCGTATCTCTGCGGCGCCGGCATCAGGGACAACTACTCGCAGTTCACCGGCTCCCTCGGCCCGAAGGAATGGAAGCTCAGCAACTACTACATTGAAAAGTTCTTCGGCGAATCCAGGCTGTTCGGCCTGAGCGTCGTTGTGTCGACAATACTAATATTAGCCACGTTCATAATTCTGTGGCTGGGCAGGATAACAATATGAAAATGCTTATAGCAGCCCTGGCTTTCGTCGTACTTGCTCCGATAGTCTGCGGGCTTCTCTCGGGTTTCGACCGCATAATAACCGCCAGGATGCAGGGGCGCTACGGCCCTCCGCTCCTCCAGCCCTTCTACGATGTGCTCAAGCTCTTCGAGAAGGAGAACCTGATGGTGAACCAGTTCTACCACAGTTTCTATCTCATGTGCTATCTGCTCTTCATGATCGCCAGCGGCATACTCTTCTTCACCGGACAGGACCTGCTGATAGTGATTTTCGCCTTCACGCTCGCGGACATCTTCCTGGTGCTTGCGGCATACTCGACAAATTCACCCTACAGCTTCATAGGCGCAGAGCGCGAACTCCTCCAGATGATGGCCGCCGAACCCATGCTGCTGATTTCCGCGGTCGGCCTCTTCATGGCGACCAAGAGCTTCAAAGTCGGCGACATAGCGAACGCCTGGTGCGGACAGGCCTCGGCCGATTTCAACACAATAATACTTCTACCTGGAGTTTTCATCGGGCTGCTCTTCATCCTCACTATCAAGCTCCGCAAGTCTCCATTCGACCTTTCGACCTCGCACCATGCCCACCAGGAGCTGGTCAAGGGCGTGACAACTGAGTTCGCAGGTCCGTCTCTCGCATTGGTCGAGATGGCGCATTGGTACGAAACCGCCATCATGCTCGGTATTATCTACATATTCTTCGCCGCGAATCCGATTGTGGCCATAAGCGTTGTCATAATCGCGTATTTCCTTGAAATCCTCATCGACAATACGTTCGCAAGGTTCAAGTGGGAACTCACTCTCAAGTCAGCCTGGTCGGTCACTCTCATCTTCGGCGGCATCAACCTAATCGCGCTGTTCATAATCGAAAAGGTGAAATAGCAAACAATGTCATTCATAACAAAATCCCCCTGGATAGTCCACTATGACGCATCAAGCTGCAACGGATGCGACATCGAGGTTCTGGCCTGCTTGACGCCCATGTACGACGTCGAGAGGTTCGGAATAGTCAACATGGGAAACCCCAAGCACGCGGACGTCCTGCTCATCACAGGCTACATCAACACGCAGAACGTCGAAGTCGTACAGAACATATACCGCAAGATGCCAGATCCCAAGGTAGTGGTAGCCATAGGCATATGCGCCTCGACCGGCAACTTCTTCCGCGAATGCTATAACACCATCGGCGGAGTCGACAAGGTCATTCCTGTCGACGTTTACGTCCCTGGCTGCGCCGCCCGTCCCGAATCCATCATCGACGGTGTCGTCAAGGCCCTCGGCATACTCGAACAGAAGAAGAACAAGACCTACAAGAAACCTGAAACATCCGGAGTGTCATGATCGAGAAACAGGAAATAGTTGAGATAAAAGCCGACGAGCTGCTGGAAAAGGTAGCAGGAGTCCTCAGCAAGGGATACAGGCTTGTCTGCATAAGCTGTACGAAGCTGGACCATTTCCAGCTTGACTACACCTTCGACAACAAGCTTTCGTTCCTGGACTTCCG
>CAZDNQ010000985.1:0-1747 GCA_964506605.1 uncultured Victivallis sp.
GATAATCGGAATCCTTGACTGGGAGATGGCGACACTGGGCGATCCGCTTATGGACCTCGGTTCATCTCTTGCCTACTGGATAGATAAGGATGATCCCCCAATGATGCAGGCCGTCAGGCAAATGCCTACGAACATAGACGGCATGCTTACAAGAAAGGAACAGGTCAAGCTTTACGCCGACATCATGGGTATAAAAATTGACAACTTCGACTTCTACTACTGCTTCGGGCTGTTCCGCCTCGCGGTTATAGCGCAGCAGATTTACTACAGGTTCTATCACGGCCAGACAAAGGATGAAAGGTTCAGGCCGCTTGTATCTTATGTGAAAATTCTCGAAAACGCAGCTCTCACGGTAATTGCAAAGTCTGAATTATAACAAATCATAAGGAGGTCTCATATGAAAGCCGAGGATATCAAACGTGTACTTCTAATAGGCGCCGGGACAATGGGTCAGCAGATAAGCATACCATGCGCTCTTGGCGGATGCGATGTTGTGTTATACGACATCAGCGGTGAAATGCTCGACAAGGCTAAGAGGAAGATCCGCAGGATGCTCGACAACATGGTGGCGTGGAAAAAAATAACCGCCGAAGAGGCGGACAGGGCATACCCGAAGATTTCATACAGCTCGGACGCCGAATCAGCGGCTGCCGGGATCGACCTCCTGAGCGAGTCTGTGCCAGAAGACCCGGTACTCAAGGGAAAAATTTTCAGCCAGTTCAACAGGCTCTGTCCGGAGCATGCGATCTTCACCACGAACACATCAACCCTCATGCCATCCAGGCTTGCCGATTCAACGGGACGACCCGGAAAGTTCCTCGCCTTTCACTTCCATGACGTTATGCTTACAAACGTTGTTGATGTCATGCCACACCCCGGGACAGATCCCGAGGTCAGCGATACCGTGGCAAAGTTCGCAGAGATAATCGGGCAGGCACCGATCGTCATGAAGAAGGAGAGCAGCGGGTATGTGTTCAACAGGATGCTCACTGCCCTCTTCTACGCAGCGCAGAGCCTGGCTGCAAACGACATAGCCGCTCCTGAAGATATAGACAGGGCATGGATGGGGGTCACGCACATGTTCATGGGGCCTTTCGGGATGATGGACAACATAGGAATCGATACTATCTGGAAGATATCGGACTACTGGGCACAGAAACATAAAGATCCTCAGGAAATCAAAAACACCGAGTTTCTGAAAGGATTTGTTGACAGGGGCGAAGTGGGAAGAAAAGCAGGAAAAGGGATCTACACCTATCCTCATCCCGAGTTCGCGAATCCTGATTTCATATCAGGTAAAAAAAGATAAAACAGTGAGGAGGAACTATATATGAAAACAGATTTTAATCTTGCCGGTAAAGTTGCAATGGTAACAGGAGCAAGCCGCGGAATCGGCGAATCGATAGCAAAGGCCCTCGCTTCATACGGTGCGGAGGTGATAATTACGAACAAGACCATGGAAGGGCTGCCGGAGGTTGAAAGCGCAATCAAGGCCGAGGGGGGAAAGGCATCATCAATGGCATGCCATAACGGCAACGTTAAAGAGATAGAAGCCCTCTTTAAGGAAGTTGAATCCAGGTTCGGGAAGCTCGACATACTGGTAAACAATGCGGCGATGAATTTCTACTTCGGGGACGTTCTTAACGCCTCCGAAGACGTCTGGGACAAGACACTGGAGGTTAACCTGAAGGGGACATTTTTCATGAGCCAGTTCGGGGCAAAACTGATGATGAAAAACGGCGGAGGA
>CAZDNQ010000986.1:0-1745 GCA_964506605.1 uncultured Victivallis sp.
GGGTTAAGAATGAGAGCATATGTCTTGATACTGGTGATGATGTCTTGTCTGTTGCAGGTAGCATTGCCAACAGGTACGGCAGATTCATCATTAGGAGTTTTTGGCAACGCTAATATGGATGATACAATAGACGAAAAGGATATAGAATATCTGCGAGGAATAATTGACCAAAGAAATAAGCCCACAGAATTGGCCGATGCCAACAATGACAGCAAGATTGATTCTCTGGATATAGATCAAATTAATAAGATCATAAATGGCGAAGAGAAGCAACTGACATACATAAATGTATTCGGGGAACCTGAAACGGTAAATAAGCCAATAGAGAGAATCGCCGATGTTAGTGCTGGATTTGCCACTGAGACAGTTCGGGCGCTGAATGCAACGGATAAAATAATCGCTGTTACTAAGACGATTGCAGAAAAGACTTCTTTTTTTCCTGAACTCCTTCAGTTGCCATTGATTGCAGGAAACTGGAATGAGCCGGATTTTGAGGCAATCCTCAATCAACATCCGGATACAGTTATTACATATATTCCCTGGGAGTACAATTGGGCATTGAACGTAGGCAATTGGAAGAAAAATCTCCCCGGGGTTCAGATAATCTCTCTTGGATTTATCAATCCAATAGGTGAAGAGTATACGGGCGCAGACGGCGTTGGAAAATATAACGGCTTAATAGAAAGCACAAGAAAGCTCGGATATATATTGGATAAAGAAAAAGAAGCTGAAGATTTCTGCAATTGGTATGAAGGCTGGCTTAATATAATCAAGGTGCGAACGGAAAAAACACCTGATAATGAGAAAAAAATGGTATATACTGAATGGGGAAGCAAAGAGTACTATTTCCTCAAAGGTCGACACCATCAAATATGCACCCTGGCAGGAGGAATAGATCTGCTTTCAGATCTGCCAACGACGAGCGGCCAAACGGATCCTGAATGGGTAATTAAAAAAGATCCAGATGTGATTATAAAAGCACGTAGTGCCGGATTTGGTGGGGGCTACGATACAGATAATTCATCAGGGATGAAGGCTATCAGAGATATCGTTCTAAATCGTCCTGAGCTGGCAAATGTCAAAGCTCTAAAAAATGGTAATGTGTACGCAATGGACCCCAACCTGACAAATGGTCCGCGAACTATTGTGGCGATAGCTTACACGGCAAAATGGCTCTATCCGGATCTCTTCAAAGACCTCGATCCACAGGCAATTCATCAGGAATATCTATCGCGATTCCAGCATCTGGATTTCGATTTGAATAAGATGGGGGTTTTTATCTATCCACCATTGAATGAAAGCTGAGGAGGCTTTCGTTCATCTCTTTTTTGTGATACGACTGTATTCTTAATTATATTTCTCAATTTAAATCCAAGGCGGGATCAAATATGCATATCCTTTCGGAGCCCCCAATCCGATCGTGCAGAGCAAGGTATAAGTACAATTAATTCTCATACAAAATCAACTAAATTGATGTAAAAGTATGAATATATAACAAATAGGAGGATTGTGATTGAATAGGCCTTTGGCAACAGCGGTAGTTTTTCTGATCGCTCTGGCCACATCCTACGGAGCATGGGGCGCACCAGCCGGTGATCAGAATGGGGAGAGCTTTGCTCTTGGAATCTATGGCAATGCTAACATGGATGATTCCATCGACGATAAGGATATTGCTTATGTTGAAGGTATGATAAACGGAACAAATGCTGCCACCAATCTAAGCGATGCCAATTTCGATGGCAAGG
>CAZDNQ010000987.1:0-1738 GCA_964506605.1 uncultured Victivallis sp.
GACGGCTGTTGATCCCCTCGAACTCGTGGTCATACTTGCTCTCGCGTCCGTGGTTCGAGAACATCTTGGCGAAACGGAATATCTTAGGGTCCTTCACAGTGATCGCGCCGCCGTCGCCGAATCCGCCGAGATTTTTTGAAGGGAAGAAACTGAATGTTCCAGCGTCGCCCATCGTGCCGACCTTCCTGCCCTTGTATACGGCGCCCTGCGCCTGCGCGCAGTCTTCGATGAGGAAAAGCCTGTGGTTCTTTGCGATTGCAAGCGCCCTGTCCATGTCGACCGGCTGTCCGTAGAGATGGACGGCGATGATCGCCTTCGTCTTTGAGTTTATCTTCTTCTCAACCTGGTCGAGGTCGAGGTTGAATCCGTCGGCGCTGATGTCGCAGAAGACGACCTGCGCTCCGGTGAGGGTTATCGCCTCAGCCGTGGCTATAGCAGTATGGACGGTGGTGATTACCTCGTCTCCGGGGCCTATGCCCATCCCCTTGAGAACTGCGAATATCGCACTTGTCCCGCAGGCGCAGCCGCAGAGGTTCTCGACGCCTAGCCACGTCGCCATCTCCTTCTCGAACGACTTGAGCTCCTCGCCACCGATGTAGTGTCCGCTGTCTATGACCCTGATGGCCGCATCATGGAGCTCCTTCTTGATGGGCTCGTGCATCTTCACCAGATCCAGGAAAAGTATCTTGTTCATTTCTATCCCCATAGTTGAAGCTTGGATGAAAAAAAACGGAATCGTAAGATACAGTCCTTGCCGGATTTTTCAAACTGGAATATCGACAGGATAACAGGATTGACAGGATGTAAAAGAGGAGTACCTGGATTTGAAATTACAAACACGCTCATGAAAGAGAATGGTACAGGCTTCCCCCTTCGCCAAGATGCTACGGCGGACACGGAAGGCCCGTACCTGCTTCAGCCGACGGAAGAACCGGTCGGGAAGTCTGCGCCGTCGACGGTGATGAGCTTCAGAGTCTTACCGTCCTTCGCGGCGAGAAGCATTCCGCGCGATTCGATGCCGCGGATCTTCGCGGGCTTGAGGTTGGCGACAATCACGATCGTGCGTCCGACAACTTCCTCAGGCTTGTAGAACTGCGCTATGCCGGCGACCAGCTGGCGCTTCTCCCCGGCGACATCGATCTGCAGCTTGAGCAGCTTGTCAGCGCCCTCGACCTTTTCTGCTTCCAGGACCTTTGCAGTCCTGAGCTTTATCTTGCCGAAGTCTTCGATCGTTATTACGTCTTCGGCTGCAACGGCGACAGTCTCTGCGGATTTCGCAGTTTTTTCTGACTTCTCCGCTTCGGCCTTTACGTCAATCCTTGGGAAGAGAGAACCTATGTCGACCACCTTCAGTCCAGGCTGGAGCTTGCCCCACATCTTCAGGGTGTTTATATCGATCTTGGTGTCGGTGATACCGATGGATTTGCGGATCTCGCACATTTTGTCGGGCATGACAGGCGAGAGGATTCCGGATATGATCCTCAAGGCCTCTGCAGCCGTATACAGGACGGTGTTGAGACGTTCCGTATTCTTCTCCTTTGCAAGCTTCCATGGCGCGGTCTTCTCCATGAAACGGTTCGCGGCGCGGATCGCGTTCATGACCTGTTCGAGCCCGCGGTCTATCTTCATTCCGACTATCGCGGCCTCCATGTCGTTGACGGCGTCAAGGACAGTCTCGCGCAGCTCCTTCTCGGTTTCAGTTTCGGCTCCAGGGGCAGGAATTACACCGCCCGCCTCC
>CAZDNQ010000988.1:0-1737 GCA_964506605.1 uncultured Victivallis sp.
CCTCCAGCATCTCGGTTTCTGCCGGATCAAGAAAGATGGTCGGTTTCATTTCATCTCAGAAAAAGCCTTATGAAATACGTCTCTTGCAGGTTTGCCCTTAATCTTGCCTTCCCGGTATTCCTGATAACGCTTTTCTGCTTCCATGAGCCACAATCGTTCGCCCTCAGGATCAGCGGTTTCATCCAGGCTTGCGATGAGGCACTCTGCCAGACGAGCTCGATCTTTCAGAGGCAATCGTAAAGCCTCATCCTCTATCTTTTTCAGATTTGTTCCCATGGAGGCGCTCCCCTTGCGTGATATGGGAAATATAGCATTGCAGAGTAAAGTTTTCAATGAGATCCCGATAAACATCATTTTTGAAAAGGCCTTGATATGACTTATCAAATATTGTAAGCTGTAATTAATTGATATTGAATGTACGGATTGAGGAGGGAAATATGGGCAAAGCAAAAAAGGCAACTATCAAAGTCCAGGGAGCCACTTCTATCATCGCTCTCACCCAGAAAGAAGAGGACTTCATGTCACTTACGGACATTGCACGTTTCAAGGATGCTGACCGATCTGACGACCTCGTGCGGAATTGCCTGAGTAATCGCAACACGATTGAGTTCCTCGATTTATGGGAGCACCTTAACAACCCCAATTTTATTCCCGTCGAATTCGGCGGGATTAAAATGCAGGCTAGATTGAACAGTTTCACCCTGACTCCAAAGCAGTGGATAAATCAAGAGATGGTGGGATAACGTAACGACCCTAATTATTAATAAGGTTGTTCGTGATATTTCAGAGAATAAAGCGATCAACGATAGGAGAATAAGCATACGATTTTTTTAATATACCCGGTTAATACAAAACAGGGAGTAAATAATGGCTAACTACACAGAAAAGCAAAATGAAGCTGAAGAGTTAAAAAACAAATCGTTCCCTGCAGATAACTCAACTCAACAGCCACCAACTCAGTGTCCTTATCGACAAGCCGTACTCTTGCAACAAGCATTGGTCTCAGACAAAATGCGGATAGCTTTTCTTCTTGGAGCTGGATGTCCAGTATCTATTTGTGTTCCTGATGGAGAAAATGCAAAGCCATTGATACCGGATATTCAGGGGCTCACAGCACATGTTCAGGAAAAAATTACAATATCAGAAGAGTTCAAATCTAGTTTCGAAACTGTTTTGAAACGGCTTTCCGCAAGTAATGAGGGGCAGTTAAATATTGAAAAAATACTCAGTTACATTCGAGCACTTTACGATGTTACAGGGAATGGCAATATTGATGGGCTTACCCAAGAAAATCTTAGCGATTTAGATTCAGAAGTATGTAGGATTATAACTGAACTTATGAGCGTGAAATTACCTAATCAAGATAACCCATACCACCAACTCGCAAAATGGATTGGTGGAATTCAGCGTTCTCATCCAGTCGAAATATTTACCCCCAATTACGACCTCCTAATGGAACAAGCACTTGAAGAACGCAAAGTTCCATTTTTCGATGGATTTATTGGCTCTCACCATACATTTTTTGATCTTACTTCCATAGAGCAAGACACCTTACCACCCCGTTGGGCTCGTGTATGGAAAGTGCATGGTTCAATAAACTGGTGGCGTACATCCACAGGATCTGTTGAACGGCGTACTCAAGGGGCACCTGCACCAGGTGATCGTCAAATGATCTATCCATCTCATCTTAAGTATGACGAGAGCCGCAGAATGCCATATTTTGCAATGCTTGACCGA
>CAZDNQ010000989.1:0-1733 GCA_964506605.1 uncultured Victivallis sp.
GTAGCCTGCGACGAGAGGATGTCCATGGCCTGGAGGGCCGCCGTCCCGCAGATCAGCGCCAGGAGCGTCATCGCCGCAAACATCTTTCTCTCCATGTTTTCTTCTTCCCTTCCGGTTGGTTGTTCCAGATAAACTTACCTTAAACAGGAGACACTTCAAGAAGCGGCCATATAAATCAGATCCTGTTGTTTCTTGTCGAATATACATAGGGGCAGGTTGCTTTAGCTGATAATAAAATTATCTTATATTTGAGCTTATAGTCCGGCTCGCAATAATAGCGGCATCGATGGAAAGAGCCTTTCCGGCGGGGGTGGAATGCGTCCTGAAGTAAAATCACACATCTTGCCAGCCATGTTGCTGGTCATGGCACTGTCTGCCGCCGTCTCCGCGAAGGATCCCGCCGACAACCCAGGCTCCGCCTACAGCAGGCACGATATCTCCAATGCACGCATTTCCGTGCTGATAAGCAAGAAGAGCTGGGACAAGGTCAGTGAATATGGCGCGGCCGCAGTTGAGCCGCTGGTGAAGTCGCTGGACAACAGCGATGCGGAAATACGGATGAAATCTGCGGAGGCGTTAGGGGTAATCGGCGACAAATATGCCGTGGAGCCGCTGATTGGAACACTCAAGGACGGCGACTGGCAGGTCAGGCGGCAGGCTGCAAAGGCTCTCGGAAAGATGAAGGAGGGAATTGCGGCCGAACCACTTATCGGATGCCTGAAGGATTCTTCAAGGGAGGTACGACTGGAAGCCGTTGAAGCCCTGAAGAATCTTGCCGACGAAAAGGCTTTCGAGCCCCTTCTGCCATTGCTTCATGATCCGGACGCTTCAATCCGCGGCGAGACAGTCAAGGCGCTTCTGATGACCGGCGGCGACCGGGCTGTGGATCCGTTCATGGATTATCTGAAGGATTCCACATCGAAATCAAAAGTTGAGGTTGTCAGGGCGCTGGGCGTCCTTGGGGACAAACGCGCCGTGGGGCAGCTGGTCATAAGCCTTAAAGACAAGGATCCTGCTGTGCGGATGTACTGCGCGGAGGCCCTGGGCAGGATTGGCGACAAAAGAGCAGTAGAACCTTTGAAGAGATGCCAGGATGATCCGGAAGCGGGTGTGCGGGACAAGGCAGCTGAGTCCCTCAAAAAGTTCCATGTGGATGCCAGGCCCCCACAGCTGGCTGCGCCGAAGCCTGAGAAGAAAAACGATGCTGCGGCGCCACCGTCCCGGCAATCCCAGCCTTCTGCTCCAGACGTCGGCCAGACGTCGGCCAAGCCGCCAGTGCAGACGGAGGCGATAAGGCAGGATGCTAAGCCGGAGCCAAAGGCGGTTCCGCCTGCTGAAGCCAAAAAGAAGAAATCATCGTTCTGGTGGCTTTATGGGATGATAGGCATGACAATATGCGGAATTGCACTGCTGTCCATGTTTGGTTCATTTACCTCGGGCATGAATCCGGTTGAACTTGGCATTGAGCTTGAAAAGCTGGCTTCACAGGTACGGGAGATAAGCCGCAGGAGTACAAAAGATCCGTCCAGGGATGCGGCGCTGGTCATGCTCGAGCCCCATGCGACTGCGTTCACACATTTTATTTCGGACGAAGGAAGCCCGGATGAGAAAAGAAAACATCTGGAAAGCATGGACGAGTCCATCGCCCAGATATCGGCAAAACTGGGGACGGGGCATAAAGGCGTCAGAATTCTCAGGAAGATGAGGCGTATTGTGAAGAAAAACATAGACAG
>CAZDNQ010000990.1:0-1732 GCA_964506605.1 uncultured Victivallis sp.
CGGCCACCTGGTGAGGTCGGCAAACTTGCTGGACGAAATGTCCACGCTCTTGGCCCCGCCGCTCATGGCCAGGGCTTCGGTCTTGGGCGCCGCAAAGCCGTAATCGGCAAGGGACAACCCGGCGGCCGCAACAGCCCCCGTTTTTATGAATGATCGTCGGGAGTGATTTTTCATATTGAGTTGCTTTTGTTTAGTTAACCAGTCGTTTCTTCAATCCTCGAGATACCAAAAGGAATGCACAACTTTTCCGGTTGATCGATTTACTTCCCACAGGCGCTTGAAAGCAACACGCTCGACGTGGCCGTCGAGCAGCCCGACATTCGCGCCCATGCTGTGAACTGTGGGGCGGCCGTGACTGTATGGAGCGTACGAAGGGTTGGTGTCCGGCAACCCATCCCCGTCTGAATCCGCGGTGAACGGACTATACACTGGGGAATAGATGTAGTAGCCGTCTGTGTCCATGAACATCAACGCGTCGGAAGACTTTTTGATCGTAGCGGCTTTCAGCGGGGGATTCCTGGTACTGCCAACCTGGCAGTAGTAGAAAGGCCCGTTCAAGGGAGAGGCGTAAACGCCGAAGGCAATGCCGATCCAGGAGTTCCAATTCGTTGCGACCCAACCCGTGCCTTTATAGCAGGGCGGCGGGCTGAAGCTCCCCCCGGCGCATTTGCGAATATCAGCTTTCTGTACCTGGGAATCGGCCTGAGCGGTCGAAGCCTTCGCAACATAAGGCGCGAGCGTCTCAAATACGTAGGGTTGCGTTGCCTGAGATGCAAACACAGGCGCAAAGAATGGGATGCAGTCCTGATTATCGCCCATGTACATTTGCAGGGCCATCGTCCAGTTTTTCATGTTGGACGAGCAGTGCGCGGTTTGCGCTTTGGACTTCGCTCTCGAAAGAGCCGGCAGCAGCATGGCTGCCAGGATGGCGATGATGGCGATAACGACGAGCAGTTCGATGAGCGTGAACGCCCCACGGTTAGAGCGCCTGAGAGTCAAAACGGACGTTTTTTTCATAGCTCGCTAAGCCAAACCCGATGGAATATGTGTGGGCAAAGAATATAAAGTCCCGAGACTCTGTGCTCTGCATTTTGTAACCAACACTAATACTTTTGTGCCTCCCGTGATTCGGCCGCAAATCGCAAAAACTCACTTGCGTCGTTGCCCAAAACCATCAATATGACATTATACCCTTCAGGGCGGCAAGCAAGTGAAAGACCAGGATTCCTCTGAGTGGCGAAGGGCGCTCTCGATGGAGAGCCGGACAGGTTTACTTGTACCCGAACAAAGAGGCTTGTTCATCCTCCGCACGGGCTTCAACCACTTGGTCACCAGCAACATATGAACCACACAAATAAGCATATGCAACGCAAGCCCCGCCCAACAGGATCGCAAGCCGGCAAGGTGCATCCAATCATTATTTACCCATTCAAACCTTCGCAGGATTACTCGGACCTGGAGGCACTCTACGGCTGGATCTCCGAACTGACCAAGGACCAGGAACGTTATGCCAAGCCGATCACGGTGATCGACCGAAAGACGCATTTTGCACTGCACACCGACGAGACTTACAAGAGATTCAGGGAATCCAAGGTGGCCAGTTGCACGGAGGTATTGGACGCCTGGTGCGTGGATACCTGTCAGATGTGGTACGTCGGGTTTGGGCGTGCGTTTGAGCACGGCGGCGAACTGGCCGCTCAGGGAAGTGATGAAACCCAGCTTGAACTCCTTG
>CAZDNQ010000991.1:0-1730 GCA_964506605.1 uncultured Victivallis sp.
TGGTGGTCTTCACTGCTATCGGGGAGTTGTCGGGGGCATAGCTCCTTGGTTTTGCCTCAGGGGCGTGCCAGATGCGGTGTCCACCGTATATCTTCCAATCCCTGCCGCCTTTCTTGCCGGCCATGGCGGGAACTACGCACATCATGTTTTCGCCCTTGCCGACAAATGCCCCGATTATTCTTGGGCCGATTTCGGTTGTCACGACGATGCGGAATTTTCCGCTCTGGAGTTCGACGCAGTTCTTCCAGCCCATGAAACTGATCTTCTTCATCTTATGTCCTTTCAATAAAAATATATTGACCACAGAACACACAGAATACACAGAAATAATCCATAATCAATTCAATATTTGATTTACTGCCGAATCATTTTCCGTGTCATCTGTGTGTTCTGTTGTCGCATCTTGTTTTCCATCCGGATAAATTGCCACGACACATTCGCCTTTCCAGTTCTTGCCTGAAGTTTTCTGCACAAGTTCTTCGGCGGTTCCGCGGAGGACCTCCTCGTGGAGCTTCGTCGCCTCTCTTATCACTGCGACCTTCGCATCTTTACCTATTACTTCAGTGATCTCCCTGAGGAGCTTCTCCATCCTGAACGGCGATTCAAAGACGAATACAGTCTTGTTCTCAGCGGCAATTTCCTGCAAAGCCTTCGTCCTGCGTCCCTGTTTTACCGGAAGGAAGCCATAGAAGCTGAACCTTTCGGATGGGAGGCCGGAGGCGGCGACAGCGAAGGTCAGCGCTGAAACTCCGGGTATGATCTGCGGCTCTATGCCGCTTTTCAACGCCTCCCTGACAAGCAGGAAGCCGGGATCGGACACGCAAGGGGTGCCTGCGTCCGAGACAAACGCGATCTTCTGTCCGGAAAGCGCGGATTCAATGAGCGATGCGACGGACTTGTGTTCGTTGTATATGTGGCAGCTGACGAGTTTCTTGTGGATGTTCAGGGTGGTGAGCAAATTACCTGTCCGCCTGGTGTCTTCTGCGGCGACAATGTCCGCCGCCGCGAGGACTTCGACAGCCCTTTGAGTGATGTCCTTCATGTTGCCGATAGGCGTGGAGATGATGGAAATGGTTCCTTGCGACGATTTCGGGGTGTCATCCATGAGCAGATATTTTCCATGAGTAAATTTTAAATTGGAAAAACGAGTTTACTTTATAACACATGGACAGTCAAAACAAACCGGATAAGGACAATTCTTCGATGCGCCTCGACAGCTTTCTCGGAAAGGCCGGGGTCGCCTCGCGCCGCAGTTCTGCCGAGATCATACGGTCGGGCAGGGTGCGTGTGAACGGCAACGTGGCATCGGAGCCGGGGAATAGGATTTCCGAGTCAGACCTTGTCGAGGTCGATTCCAGGAAGGTTTCATTCCAGAAGAAATACTATGTGATGCTTAACAAGCCCGTCGGCTATTATTCCACCGCCTCGGACCCGTATGCCGACAAACTGGTAGTCGACCTGGTCAAGATCCCGGGCGTCAGACTGTATACCGCCGGAAGGCTTGATAGGGACAGCGAAGGGCTGATAATCCTGACCAATGACGGTGATTACGCGGCGAAGCTGACCCATCCCAGGCATGGCATATTGAAAAGATATGAAGTGACCACCGACCGGCTCCTGTCCGCAGCGGCGATTGAGAAGATGAAGAAGGGCATAGTCCATGATGGTGAAAGCCTAAGGGCGAAAGATATCAAACCTGTTTCGGATTTGAAGTACTTCTTCATCATGGG
>CAZDNQ010000992.1:0-1727 GCA_964506605.1 uncultured Victivallis sp.
GGCGATGGCATTCGAGGATATCTTGGTGGGTGCAACTACAGGGAACCAAACTTTAGGATCAGTCAATATCCTTGATTTGGCCATTCCTGATCCTGAGCGTAACAATGAGGAATCAGATTTTCCTGCTGCTGGCTTCTCCACATCGGCATAAAGAAGGGAAGCGCTGAAAATACAGCAAATGAATAGTGTGTGTTTCATGAAACTCATGGCTCCGTGAAGGTTCTTTATTTTAGCTTGACTCGCCACAGGCCATCCTGCCACATGGCTCCAAATAGATATCCCGTAGTGCTGTCGTATGAAAGCTGCGACGGACCGTTCCTGAACTTCTTTTCTCCGAAGGGTTTCCATTCGGTATCTTTTGCTTCATAGGCGAACATGACCGGCCGGGCCTCCCCTCCGATGCTGGGAGTGGTGCTCGTCACAGGCTCATTAAGGATTGTCGCATTGGCGAACACTCTTTCACCGTCTCCAGAAACCGCCATGTATCCATACACTGGACCCCAGCTCTTTCCGGGAAGGTTCGGTCCCTGAATTTGACCAATTAATTTTACCCAGGTATCGCCATTGTCCGACGATCGATAGATTCCCTGGAATGTGGCCAGATAGTAATTGCCGCTTTTTGGCGACCTGTAAAGCTGCGTTTCACCATGTGAGATGGTAGCATTTTCCAGGACTTTGCGCCAGGTGGCGCCGCCATCCGAAGTCTTCCATAGCCCCTGGTTGTCATTTGTCAGATCCAGCATGGACTGACTGTTGTTCAGGAAAAAAATATAGTCCGACTTGCCGTCACCCTTGCCCTTCTTGAAAGTCCCCTGCACTATCTTCCAACTTGCGCCATTGTCGAAGCTTTCCACATAACCGCCCATCTTGGAATCTGTAAAACCGGTGGTCGAATGGAATGTGAGAACGATGTGGCCGGCCTTATAGGGATCAATTGCTATTGAATAAATATCGCGGTTCGGAACGGCCGGAGGCTGCGGAAGGATGTCCGTCCATCCGGCATCACCTGTCTTTGATCTCCAAAGCCCCAGGGAACCATATCCGTCCAGGCAATATACTTCGGAAGAATGCGGGTCAACCGCTATCCACCAGTTGTTCCCTTTGAACTTACTTTCATCTACCCTCATCCAAGTGCTGCCAGAGTCCTTTGATTTCCAAAGCCCTTGGCGACAGGTTCCCACATAGACAGTGCCTGCATTTTTAGGATCTACCAGGGTGAAATGGTATCCGTAGTTCATTTCCTTTTTATCTGTCGACAACGGAGCCGCTCCTGGGATGCTTACATTTTCCCAGTCAGCGGAAAAGGCGGCGGCAGATAACATTATCCCTGGGATGGCAGACAGCGCCAGCTTGATTATCCAGTTTACCGATCTAAACATGCCATTCATTTTTCGCCTCCGTCATTATTTTAACTGCAGCTTGTAGACTGAACCGCCCAGGCTCGATGCGTAGAGGATGTTGCGTTTGGGATCCCAGCCGAAATAGTTGAAAGCGCCAGAGGCGCTGACGTATTTCGAACGGGCATCGGGAGGAAAAAAGACTGGAGCGACTTTCTTCCAGGTCTTGCCGCCGTCATTCGTGATGAAGAATGCCTTGTCCGTTACAACCATGAATTCCTGCTCGCTGTTTCCAAAGTATGGACCGAATATCGCCTTCTCGGGCCCCTTGCCGACCATGCTCCACTCCTTACCATCAGTAGTCGAGATCACGCCTTCGGCGGTAGTCCA
>CAZDNQ010000993.1:0-1723 GCA_964506605.1 uncultured Victivallis sp.
AGCCGATCGCTGCGCTCCGGCTGATTTCGTCGTTAGGCGTCAAAGAGTACCCAGAGGAAGATAGTGGAACAATTAACTGACTGGATACCAGCTCTTACGACCACATCATTGTTTGGTGGGGCGTTGTGGCTTGCGAGATCATTAATAATGACTCGTCTGAAGAACAGCGTAAAAAACGAGTTTGATAGCAAGTTAGAAGTTCTGCGCTCAGAGCTGAAATCTAAAGAATCACAAATAGAATCCCTTCGTTCAGGCGCCATGTCAGGACTTCTTACACGTCAGGGAGCACTGTATGCGAGGAAGTTGCAAGCCATAGATCAAATATGGAGCTCCGTTAAGGAGCTTGAAAAAGCCAAATACATCTCTTTAACACTAGGAACACTGAAGTTTGAGGCATGTGCTAAAGAATCCGCTAGGAATCCGAAATTCAGAGAGTTCATTCAAACTATTGGGGGAAACCTTGATCTGACAAGTCTGGATCTGTCGGGGTCGAAGCTAGCTAGACCATTTCTTACCCCTTTGGCTTGGGCGTACTACTCAGCATATTCATCCGTGATAATGCAAGCTGTAGCAGTAGGTATTAAAGATTGGCGTGGAAGACGCAGAAAAATTCTTGAATTTCGAAAACACAAACAACCTGTTAAAAACAGTCCTTCCTGCTAGTGCAGAGTATATCGATAAATACGGAATGGCTTGTCATCACCATCTGCTAGATCAAATTGAGCAGTTGCTGTTGATGGAATTGAAGAACATTCAAGAAGGCAACGAGGACGACAAAGAGAATGCCAGAAGGGCGGCAGAAATAAATAAAGAGGTGGAGAAAGTTTCAAGTGAAGTCGCAGAAATGCAGGCAAGCGCCTAACAAAGCGCTCGTTCGGACGCAAACTGCGTTGCGCTTCGTTTGCGCCGCACAGCTTCAACGTTCGATTATATAAAAAAAAGGATCGGAGATGAAAAAGATTGTATTTACGGGTATGGCAGCCGTAATAATTGTTCTCAGTATAATCGGTCTGGCTTGTGCAACCTTAATTGACTTAAAAAATGGTGTCACGAGGGACGACAGAGGTACGTTGACGGTTCAGGATGACATGTACTGGATACAAGACCTGAATATTTTTGTGGGGTTGACTTATGACGAACAAATAGCGGCAATAGGTGCGCTGGACAATAAGGGACTTAGCATAGCGACCTGGCACATGGCCACATACTCGGATATTCTCACCTTGTTCAACTCGTATGGCATAGCGGAAATTACTGAATCTTTTGTTCCAACAAGGGTTGAGGAATCAGTATATTTGAGTTGGAAGGGTCGCTATGACATGTTCGTCCCAGGCATTGCGGGCGGCGCGCACTACGAAGTCATCATGCACCATTACTTAGACGGAAGAGAGCCGGAGTATGATTGGGGATGGGGTGCACCTGTGCGGGATTCCGAAGTTTTTCCAGGTGCATTTGTGACAGCGCAGTATTATGCAGCACCAGTACCTGAGCCTACCACCATCTTGCTTCTGATCATGGGTTTGGCAGGACTCGCAGGTACTGGGATCACTAAGAAAGTCCAGGGGTAGTGCTCTTCGGTTTGTGATTTCAGTTCGAACCAGTCCCTACACCTGATCGCAGCCCGCTGGGCTGCTCCGGGTGAGCTTTTCGTTATAATATGAGGATAAAATCATGGTAACATTGTTTGCTACACCAATAACTTCACCCGTAGTTATTATTTTGA
>CAZDNQ010000994.1:0-1717 GCA_964506605.1 uncultured Victivallis sp.
CTCGTAGTTGTTCCAGTCCCATTTCACGTTCGGCCAGTTCTTGATGTTGAACTTTTCCACGGACAGGTTCAATGGGTTGAAGGTGAAGCAGTCCTGCGGATTCGCGAACAAGGTTGGCTTCCCTTCTACATTGAGCCTCCTGTATTCCCAGATGTTCTTCGCCATCTTGAACGCCTTGTCGGTCTTCACGTATGCGGAGGTGTCCTTGTCGAACTTGAAGACGGTGAGGTTGTTGTGCTCGCCGGTCAGGATCGTGTTCCCGTCGCCGTAGATCGCAAGCATGTGCGGGATGAATCCGAGAGTCCCCTTGTATTCGTCCTTAGCACCGTCGACGACGAGGATCTGCGTCCTGTTCGAGTTCGGAAGCATTTCCGCGACGTGCAGCTTCCCTGCGAAGATCGCAGGAGCTGTGTAGTTCTTGTAGGGTTCGCCCTCTTTCGGGAAACGGTTTATCAGCGAGCCGTCCTTCTTCCCGATCACGACCAGCGTGTTCCGGGACACGAGATAGATGTAATTGTCGGTGCAGAGGACGGTGGTGTTCTTCGAACGCAGCGGCACCGCCCATTCCGTGAACAGCTTGCTGTCAAGAAGGACTATGTAGTTGTCGGCCTTGATGAAGAAGGTCTTGTTGTCCTCGATGATCTGCGGATTGTTTAGCTTCTGCACGTTTTTCTCGACGCATGACGGGGCCGGGTAGCTGCCAGCCTGCGCGGTGAGCATTCCGATCACAGGATTTATCTTTCCGGGCTCATATCCGAAAATACCGTTTTTGGAGACCGATATCGGCGTGAAAGAGGAGGGGAGCTTGATCTTCTTTGAAAGTGTCCCGGAGTCCGTCCATATCTCCAGGCCCTTGCCTTCCGTCAGCACAAATCCGTCCTTCAGCCTTTCCAGGAATCCGTAGTCCGTTCCAGTAAGCGGCTTGACAGGTTCAAGGCGCCCGAGGGAATACAGCCCGGCTGCGGAGGTCTTGTCGATGACAAGCACAGTATTGGCGCCGGCCTGTCTTATGTCGACCGGCTTTATGCTCGAACTTTCTGCGACTATCGCACCTGAATTCCTGTCGAGCAGCATCAGTCCGGGCGCGTCGACCGGCGCGAAGAGCACATTCTGGGTGCCAACGGACGGGATGAGGTTCTTCTTCCTGCCGAGGACATATGCCAGATCGATGTTCTGCGCGATGAACGGCAGCCTGGAATACTTGCGCGCCCAGACGATGAAATCGCCTTCGAGATCCACGCAGAAGAGGATTCCGGAGTTTGTGGAGATGTATGCGCGGCCGTTCCTGACCGCAGGCTCCGGCATGAACACGTCGAGGCGAACCGCCCATATGTCAGGCAGGCCGCCCAGCGGAGTGATCTCCTCGCCGGAAAACAGGTATATCTCGTCCTCGATCTTTCCGGAAGCGGCATTGAGAACCAGCAGGAAATACTGCGTTATGACATCGGGATTCTTGGCAAGCACGAGTATCTGGTCCTGGTATAGGATCGGATCGGAGCATATCGCATATTGCTTCTCCTGCATGTCCCATACGGTATGGCCGTCTGCGCAGTCAAGCGCGAAGATGCTGAACTTCCCGTCGGATATCAGCCTTGTGTAGACCATCCTTCCGTCGGTCTTCGGGGTGAAAGAACCTGTGAATATCGGAGTGTTCTCCGGGATCTTCTCCTTGTCGGTCACGATCACGCTGTTGTCGAGCTGCCTGCTCCAGAGCACC
>CAZDNQ010000995.1:0-1712 GCA_964506605.1 uncultured Victivallis sp.
AGTTCAGGAGCTTCTATCCGGATTTCAAGACGGACATGTGGCACGGGGAGGGCCTTGACGCCTCATACCAGCCGGTGGTGATGGTTGACTGGCATATGGCGATGCACTGCTGCGAGGAGATAAACTACATGGAGCGCAAGGCCGGGAGGATTCCGAAGGGATATGAATACCGCCTGCCGACCGAGGCGGAATGGGAATATGCCTGCAGGGCGGGCACGGATACGGTCTATTACTGGGGAGACACTTTCGGTGAGATTGGCTCCCAGTACGCGAACATCAGGGACAGGAAGGCGGCCGATATCCTTGAATGGAAGGATGAAAAGGATCTTCCATCAGCCGACGGCAACGTTGTCAGCGCGATTGTAGGTTCGTACAAGCCAAATGCGTTCGGGCTATATGACATGTCAGGCAACGTATGGGAATGGTGCTGGGACTGGTACAATCCTGCGGCATATAAGGAGATCCCGGAGCTCAATCCTGTGCAGAGCAAGCCCGTCGTATGCGATATCGAGATGACCGCCGCCTATGGAAGGCGCTATACGGTGGAGACTGTCGGCAAGGTCATACGTGGTGGTTCATGGGGGAATGTCCCCGAAGAATGCCGTTCCGCAAAGAGGAGTTCCGCTGTGCCTGAACTTAGAAACATGGGAGTGGGCTTCAGGATAGTGCTCGCGCCAAAAATAGTTATTAAAACCAGGGGCAAGGACGAACCGGCCCCGGATGATAAGGCGGAATAGCGCCTCGATTGATCTGGCTTATTTCTTTTCCGGGGGCTGTTTTTCGGAAAGTGTCTTCGCCTTGTAGATGTAGATGACCTCGTCCCTCTTGCAGAGCCCGAACTTCTCCCTTGCGACCTTCTCCACGGCCTTGGGGTTTGATTCGAGATCGCTGAAGAGCTGGCGGAGCTCAAGGCATTCCGCCTGTTTCTCTTCGAGCTTCTTCTTCAAGTCCTCGTTGTTCGACCTGACCTTCTGGAGGTTGGTGTATACCGGTACAAGGATCACAAAGGAAACTATGACCAATATTGCGAATATCGCAAAGTAAACAACTTTTAAGAGCTTGTCCAAGAAATTTCCTCTCTGGATTCCATGGTGGGGGCGCGGGCCGGGATTATTCCTCGGCCTCCTCGTCGAACTCCATGTCCTCGATATCCTCGAAGTCTATGTCGCCGAGATTGTCGAAGTTCTCGGTCTCCTCTTCGGTTTCAAGCTCGTCGACGTCATCGTCGTTGTCGACGAGGATGGACGAGCTGGTGATCACGGATCCGCATTCGGGACAGTATCCGTCTTCGGCCTCGACAGCGCTCATGCTGATTTCCATGTTGCAGTAGGGGCAGGAAAGCATACCCATTTAAGCCTCCAGATATTTCTTATTGTTGTTTGTCAGTTAATTTTTTAAAACCCGGTATTATACTTGAAGAGTCATCAAAAATTCAATGTTAGTTTTAATTTTTTTCAATTTTCCTATGAGCAGTTCCATGGCTTCGACTGGAGGAACGCCGTTCATGGCCTTCCTTAGTGTCCATACCCTCTGCAGTTCGTCGGGATGCAGCAGGAGCTCCTCCTTCCTGGTGCCGCTCTTCTCGATGTTGATGGCGGGATAGACGCGCCTGTCGACGAGATGCCTGTCGAGATGGAGTTCCATGTTACCGGTTCCCTTGAACTCCTCGAAGATCACTTCATCCATGCGGCTGCCGGTGTCGATCAGGGCGG
>CAZDNQ010000996.1:0-1709 GCA_964506605.1 uncultured Victivallis sp.
GCGGGTCATAAAAGCCATGAGATGATGGATCACTACAGCCATGCAGGGCAAGTTATCGACTATGCCTCTGCCAGAGATAAGCTCGAGAAAGTGGTGAACATGTAGGGGTAAATTTAACAAAAACACTGGGATTAGGCGATTTTTCACGGCCGAGCATTGTGCTCGGCCGTGTCTTTTCAAGGGGAGGTGAGGATTATAAATCCAACTGCAGGAATCCCTTGATCCTTTTGATCGTCTCGATCGCCGAGCCCTCGTAATGGTTGTTCACATCGAGGCAGACTTCGCGCCCCGAGGCGACCAAGTCCGACACCATCGCCTTGATCCGGGGCAATTCTGGCTTTCTGGTAGAAAAAATGAGTCGGATCACGACATTCTCTTCGCGATTATGCACATCAGTGTAATAATGATGATTTTTTTCTATTACTAATACCTTCATGAGCAAGATAACCTTGATCCATGCAATATATAGGCTCATTTTCTCATCGGCAAGTATTCCCTCATAGCCGAATCTTCTTTATTCAATAGTGTATACATAAAATATTTCAGCCATTCAAAAATTTTAATGTATTACCATTTATTGCCTAATTGAGATATATAAATATATTATAAGATTTTAGGTGATTATTAAAATAAGTTGACAACCTGCTTGTGAGTGCTATAATTCTGACTGTATCCATAAAGTGTATTTACAATTTCCCGTTTCGGAGAGCTTATGGAAGAGAATCAGGTCGAAAAAGCCTGCCATCAAATATCTGATATGATCTTTAGATACCAGCTGCCGCCCGGCTCCCGTGTATCGGACTTCTCGCTGAGCAAGACTCTCGGAATAAGCCGTACCCCTGTCCGCCAGGCTATTCTGATTCTCCTAAACCAGGGCTTGGTCATCAGTACCGAAAAAGGTTTCAAGGTTCCCGATATAACCCTTGAAAGTATAGATGAGCTTTACGATGCACGCGTCTGCCTGGAAATTGCGGTTCTCCGGTTCGCCATGCAAAAAGGATTGGGCAAGGATTCTCTGTCGCGCCTCAGGAAGGAAGTTGAACTTGAAGAGAAATGCAATAATAGCGGGAATATTATTGACGGCCTCGGCCATGATTTCGAATTTCACAATATCCTGAATAGCCTCTGTCAAAACCAAAGACTGGAGAAAGCCTTAATCAATTTAAAGCTCCAAACAAGAATGCTCAACGTGTTATCCCTCGCATCCCCCAACATGGATACGCCCAGGGTGTATTTCTCGATATGCGATGCAATAGAGGCGGGCAACACGGAAGATGCCTGCGCGAAGCTCACCGCTTCTATCGAGTCCGGAAGACAGCAGAAGAAAAACGCAATGGCGAATTTCGGGATCTTCGGGCTCCAAGGCATCTATAATTTCATCGCGAATAGTTTCAAAGTTTCGTTAAGAGCTAAGTAATTCATATTTAAGGAGGAGTTCAGGATGAAAAAGGTAATGGTAGTAGTATTGGCTATGTTGGTAGCCTTTGGCGTCGCTTTCGCCAGCGACACACCTAAAGCGACTACGCCGACTGGCAAAAGAACGCTCCGTATCTCGGCGGAATCTTGGGAAGTAAATAAAATCTTCCTGGAACACGCAGCTCGGGACTTTGAAGCGGCCCATCCGGACGTGAAAGTCGAGATCATTACGCTTGCTGATCAGACCGTCCTTTCTAACTATATCATTGATTGGACCAAGGGCCATACGGATA
>CAZDNQ010000997.1:0-1705 GCA_964506605.1 uncultured Victivallis sp.
CTTGGACCTGTCGGGTGTTGCGGACGGATGCATCTGGTATTCGCTTGTTATCCATCCGCCGGGGACCTTCTGGATCCTCATCCACGGGGGCACCTCCTCCATGATGCTTGCCGAACAGATTACCCTGGTGTTTCCGAATTCGATGAGCGCCGAACCGGCGGGATGCTTCAGGAATCCGGGGGTGATCTTGACATGTCTGAGCTGGCCTGCTTTTCTGCCGTCGATACGCATGTTCTGTTTCCTTTATGTGATAAATACCAATTGGAGTTTATTTTCGCACAACAAATGCTATTTTAAGCGGATTTTATAAGATTGCCATAATTTATCAGTAAAACAAACCCATTAAAGCCCGGGATGATGAAAACACGTCTTATATTGTGCATCTCAGCGCTGCTTTCCTGCATCTGCCTTTTTACCGGCGGATGTTCAGGGAAGTCCCAGGCGCCCGAACCCCCTACCCTGCGCGCCCAGCTCATCCAGGAGCTGTTCACGGCCATGGAGAACAGGGATCACAAGACCGCCGTCAAGAAAATCGAACGCCTGCGCAAGATCGATTCCGGCAACATATTCCTCGCCAACCTTGAAGTCACCGAGCAGAACAATGCCGGGATATCCGAGATCCAGGCCGCGCTGGACGCCGGTAAAATAGACGAGGCCATCAGGCTCGCCAACGAGGCCATGCTCAAGCAGGGCAGAACCGAATCCCTTGTGAACATAGTCAACGAGCTCCAGACGATGAAACAGCTTTCCGAGGCTGTAGCAGCACTTAACGACAGTTCGAACGTCACCCGGCTGGCCAGGAATGCGGCAAAGATAAAGTCAATAGCCTCGAGATATCCGCCTGCATCGGTGCTTATGCCTCTCGCCAACGAGAAGATAGCCCTCGCAAAGAAGCTCTATTCAAGCGAGAAGAGGAAGGCATCCGACGACCTGTCGATCGAGATCCTGGGGATGATGTCCAAGAAGGACTACAAGGGCGCCCTCCTAATGGCTGTGCTGGGAATGGAAAATCCGGAGCATCCTGTCATTCTCAGCTATCTGGACTATATTAGCAGCCCATCTGCCGACAGGGTGTCCCTGGGCATATCGTCTGAAAAGCCAAAAAGTTCAAAATAGGAAATGAAAATGAAAAAACAGCTAAGTCTTGTTGCGCTCATGCTGATCTTCTGTGCATCATGCACCTGGTTCAGCGCCGAAAAGAAACCTGAAGCTGCGGCCGCCCCCGCCGTGAAGCCGGCGCAGGCCGAACCTGCAAAGGACAAGCCTGCGGAAGCGGTGAAGGATGCCGCGAAGGATGTCAAGCCTGCAGCAAAGGGCGACTCCGCCGCGGATCCGCTGGCGTTCCTGCCGGACGTGGTGGCGAAGATCGGCGATGAGAAGATCACCAGGGACAACATGAAGGAGGAGTTCAAGCCCATCCTCGCCATGATGCAGGAGAGCGGCCAGCTCGGTGGCATTACGCAGGACGTCTGGAAGGCGGAAGTGAAGGAGAGGCTCGATGACATCATCGCCTCAAAGCTCCTGCTCAAGCTCGCGACTGACGACGGGTACAAGCCGGATCCGGTGAAGGCCGAGGAGGAGTTCAAGAATGTCACCGCGCAGATCCCTCCTGAGCAGCTTGATGCGACATTGAAGAAGCAGGGCATGTCCCCCGAGGAGATCAAGGCGAAGAACGGCCGGGCGACGGAATGCGCCTACGACGTCT
>CAZDNQ010000998.1:0-1703 GCA_964506605.1 uncultured Victivallis sp.
ACTCCAGAGCGGAAAATTCCGCATCGTAGTAACTACAGAAGTCGGACCGAGGATCATCGGCGCCTTCGTCGGCAAGGGCGAAAACATGATGTGCGTGGTCCCTGCCATGGCCGGAAAGACGGGCGGCAAGGAATGGAAGATATACGGCGGACACCGCCTCTGGCACGCCCCTGAGGCAAAACCCAGAAGCTACGCCCCTGACAACACTGCTATCGATGTCAAGGAGACAAAGGATGGAATCCTCTTCACCGGCGGAGTCGAGAAGTCCACAGGCATCTACAAGAGCTTCGCCGTGAAACCTCTCGGCTGCAACAAGTTCAGGATCAGGCACACGATCAGGAATGAAAATCCCTGGGAGATCGATATCGCCGCCTGGGCGCTGACGGTCATGGACGCCGGCGGTGTCGCTGTAATTCCAGTCCCGCAGGGCGACATGAACGCCCTCCTCCCGAACCGCTATCTCACCGTCTGGCCTTATACGAACATGGCTGACGGCAGGCTCACCTTCGGCGAAAAATACATACTCCTCCGCCAGCAGAAAGGGCATAAGTGGCCGTGCAAGATCGGACTCAACTGCGAGGGCGGCTGGATGGCCTATGCCAACAAGGGATGCGCCCTCATAAAGAGGTTCACGCATCTGACCGACGCGGAATATCCGGACAACGGCTGCAGCATCGAGTCCTACACCTGCGAATTCATGCTCGAGGTCGAGACCCTCAGCCCGCTTTACACCCTCGCTCCCGGACAGGAAATAGTCCATGACGAGGAATGGGAAGGCAGGGACGGTATCGGGGCACTCGACACCGAGAAGGATGCCGCCAAATATTTCAAAATTTAACACAGGCATCCGCCTGTGGCTTAGGATTTCCCATGAAAACATTCCATGCCCTTTTTGTCCTTAGCGCCCTTTTCGTTCTTCCCTCCTGCTCATCACTCCAGACATCTGACACCTCTACAAGTCCCAAAGACGACTCCTGGGAGCTTGTCTGGAGCGACGACTTCAACGGCGAGAAGATCGATTCCACCAAATGGGAGGTGATGGAATACAACAGGAAGATCAATCCTGAAGGTCCCGACGGCTGGTGGCTGAGGGAGGATGCCTATCTCGACGGCAAAGGCGAACTGGTTCTCCGCTGCCGCAAGATCGAGAACAGGAACAATGACAAAGATCCTTTCGATTACTCAACCGGAGCGATCAGGTCGAAAGGCAAATTCGAACAGCAGTACGGGAAGTTCGAGATAAGATGCAAGCTTCCCGAGCAGACTGGCTGGTGGGTCGCCTTCTGGCTGATGTCATCCAGCGTCGGCAAAGTCGGCAATGATGGCGTTGACGGCACTGAAATCGACATCTTCGAGGGGTTTGGCTGGACCGACAAGATCAACCATGCGCTGCACTGGGATGGCTATGGCAAGGACCACAAGTCCAAGGGCAACAAGGTCACAGTGCCCGGCATCAGGGAAGGCTACCATGTCTTCTCCCTCGAATGGAACGAGAAGGAATACATCTTCTTCATCGACGGGAAGGAAAGCTGGCGCAGCGATGCAGGCGGAGTCTCCAAGGTTCCCGAGTACGTGAAGGTGACTGCTGAAATATCAACTGAGAAATGGGCGATCAACGAATACTGGGCCGGAGATCCCTCAAAGGCCAGCTATCCGGACTACTTCCATGTCGACTATGTAAAGGTCTATAGGAAGAAATAGGC
>CAZDNQ010000999.1:0-1701 GCA_964506605.1 uncultured Victivallis sp.
CGAATTCGACTACTCCGGGACCCAGGCGTGCAAGGCCCTCAGGGAGGAGGGCTACAAGGTCGTCCTCGTCAACAGCAATCCCGCCACGATCATGACGGATCCGGAGTTCGCCGACAGGACCTATGTCGAACCTCTGACCAAGGAATTCCTCCATGAGATAATAAGGCGCGAACGTCCGGACGCCATACTGCCGACCCTTGGCGGGCAGACTGCCCTGAACCTTGCAATGGAGCTGCACCAGGCTGGAATCCTCAAGAGATACAATGTCGAACTTATCGGCGCGAACGCCGAAATCATACGCAGGGCTGAGGACAGGGAGGTATTCAAGAAGACAATGGCCGGAATCGGCATGGACATTCCGAAAAGCTATTCCGCGCATACGATGGCGGAGGCCGAGCAGAACTTCGGCGCAGTCGGCAAGTTCCCCGTAATCATCCGGCCCGGGTTCACACTCGGCGGGACAGGCGGCGGCGTCGCGTACGACTGGAATGAATTCAGGACGATTGTCGAACGCGGTCTTGCCGCAAGCCCGACAAGCGAGGTGCTCATAGAGGAGTCCCTCCTCGGATGGAAGGAGTACGAGCTTGAGGTGATGCGCGACAAGAAGGACAACGCCGTCATCGTATGCTCGATCGAGAACCTTGATCCCATGGGCGTGCATACCGGTGACAGCATCACAGTCGCTCCGGCGCAGACGCTCACCGACAGGGAATACCAGATAATGAGGGACGCGACACTGGCGGTCATGCGCGCCATCGGCGTCGAGACGGGCGGTTCGAATGTGCAGTGGGCGGTTGATCCGAAGACAGGCAGGATGGTGATTATCGAGATGAACCCGCGGGTGTCCCGTTCAAGCGCCCTGGCTTCCAAGGCGACAGGGTTCCCGATCGCGAAGATCGCTGCGAAGCTCGCAATCGGATACACGCTTGATGAGATAAAGAATGATATAACCCTGAAGACGCCGGCATGCTTCGAGCCGACCATAGACTATGTGGTCACGAAGGTCCCGCGCTTCGCGTTCGAGAAATTCCCGACGGCTGACAGCACGCTCACCACCCAGATGAAATCCGTAGGTGAGACGATGAGCATAGGCAAGACATTCAAGCAGTCGCTCCAGAAGGCCTTCAGATCCCTCGAGGTCGGAAGGGCCGGTTTCGGCATGGGGCCGAAGGACGAGAAGATTGCGTCGGAGACTGATGAGGCCGTTAAGGCCGAGCTAAAACGCCCAAATGCGTGGCGCCTGTTCTATGTGCGCGAGGCGTTCAGGCGGAAATGGTCTGTTGACAAGGTGAACGAGATCACAGGGATAGATCCCTGGTTCCTCAGGCACATGCACGAGCTGGCGATGTTTGAGGACGAGATAACTTCGGCGGGGAATCTTGACAGCCTGGTGAAGGATCCCGCGCTGTTCCGCCAGATAAAGGAATATGGATATTCCGACAAGCAGATCGCGTTTGCGCTGAAGACGACCGAGGATGCCGTGAGGAAGGCCAGGAAGCGCATCGGCCTCCTGCCAGTTTACAGCCTGGTCGACACATGCGCCGCCGAGTTCGACGCTTTTACACCTTATTATTATTCGACCTACGGCGATGTCGACGAGTGCAGGAAGACCGACAAGAAGAAGATTATGATTCTCGGAGGCGGGCCGAACAGGATAGGGCAGGGCATCGAGTTCGACTACTGCTGCGTGCATGCGTCGTT
>CAZDNQ010001000.1:0-1696 GCA_964506605.1 uncultured Victivallis sp.
GGGTTGTTCCTGAAAATGGACCTTCTGCCGCTTAATCCAGTGCAGCTTTGATATAATTGCCAGCCTTACAGCATCATCATCTACCTGGAGCGGTGCTGCTACTCGGACTCTGCCCTCCGGAGGATAGACACCGATATGCAGGTTCTTAATGTCCTTGCGGATGACTTCGACCTCAATTCCGCTTATGCAAATCTGCCGCTTCATTGGTATTCGTCTTGATGTTTCACGATTTCAATAGTGGCGTTTATTAGCGATTCATCACCAAGTAACTTGCGCAGTGCATTCTTTATCTTTTTTTCCTTGATATGGTGGCCGATCCAGCCATGCTCCTTGTTATCCAAAATTGCACGATCCAACTGCAATGCAAGTTCTTCATCTTTATTCAGGTTGTCGTAAAGGGCACGCTTGCCCTGAGTGTTTATTGGTGCTGGATAGACACCCTGCGGCTTTTTGGCGCGTTTGGCAAGCTCGATTATCTCTTCCAGAAACTCCCTATAATCCTTAGCATCCCTTCTGCGCTCCTCGATCAATGCATCCAGCAGAGTGGACATCTCCTCGTAATATTTGGGGTTGATTGGTGTCCGGTCAATGATGAGCCTTCGAACGTTATTTGCAATAGCCTCGGCAATGGCCCCAGGATCATTGCGGAGACCCTCGGGAAAAGCATCAACTACGCTCACTCCCTGCTCAACAATGAGCTGGATCAGTGTCATATCCTCCAGCGTTGAGACTATCCCAGTGTCTTTTGCCTGGATGTAGGAGTCTATCAGGTGGCGCATAGCTGGTTCGTAGAGTTTCAGGTCGATGAAGTCGCCACTTCCATGCTTCACTTCATTGCGCACATTTTCGAAGTACTGAACCTCTTTCTTTATCGCCTCGGACTGCGATTGCGTGTAGCCTGCGGCAACCATTTCATTGGCTATAGCGGCGTAGGCACGCAGGAGGGCCGACACGGACTTATAGAGTTCCAGGCGTTTCCGCTCGTTGGCTTTAATCTGCTCGATGTTTCCCGAATCCCTGGCGCAGAAGTAGTGAAGAAAGGCAAGGCTGTCTCTGGGAGGTTCTACCGGCTCGCATAGCCTTCTTACCGTTTCAAGAGCATCTTCCAGATCCTCATGGCCTTTGTCCAGCCTGTTTTCCATCAAGCCCTGCACATCTTTTTTCTCATATCCGTCGAAGGCTCCTGATGTGTAATCCTTCACCGCCATCTCCAGGTTCCGGAATAAGTCCTTGTAGTCGATGATATAGCCGTATTCCTTATCTTCGCCATCCAGCCGGTTGACGCGGCAGATGGCCTGGAACAAGCCATGATCACGCATCTGCTTATCGATATAGAGATATGTGGCCGAGGGAGCGTCAAAGCCGGTTAGGAGCTTATCCACCACGATTAAAAGCTTCATCTGTCCAGGTTCTTTGATGAATTTCTCCTTGACTTCTGCCTCAAACTCATCTGCTCTATGCATGGCCGCGTCTTCAGATGTATGAAACCAATCGGCCAGCATCTTTCGATAGATTGCATACTGGCGCAGCTTTTCTGTCAGGCCTTCACCACTCTCCTCGCCCTTGATATCTCCGGGCGAGGGTTTGTAGGATGTCACTATCGCACACTTGCCCATCAGGTCCGTCCCAGCGAAAAGCTCGAAGCATTTACATGCCTCGTAGATGCTGCTGGTAACAAGCATGGCGTTGCCGTGAC
>CAZDNQ010001001.1:0-1695 GCA_964506605.1 uncultured Victivallis sp.
CAAAATAAGTTATCCATCTGGTCAACGTCTCCGGAAACAGATAGAGCACGAGGACGGCTACGCACAGGATGATCAGCTGGAATGTCAGCAGGGTGTTGGCGAGCAGCCATGCGTGCTCTTCGGACTTCCTCTCCTTCTCGTCGATGAAGACCGGCAGGAAGGCAGGGCCTATGAGCTCCTCCCCTATGAGGAAAAGGCTGAATATAACACCGTCGAAGGCGAACCCGTAGATGCATTCCCACTGCACCGTCTCGGTAATGCCGCCGATGATGAAGAACTGGGCGAATCCGACCACCTTGAAGCAGAGATGGGCTATGAAGACAGCCACGCTCGCCTTTATTATCCGTTCACCTATCGTCTTTGATTCCATAATCCTTCACGTATTATTTACCCGCACCACATGCCGAAAAGTATTTGAACAGCGGCTTTATGGTTTCAGAAATTTCAAAATGTTTGACGACATGTTCTTTCGCCGACCGGCCAATCCTCTCCGCAAGGACTTCATCCTCTTGTATTTTCTTCATCATTGCCGCAAGCCGCACAGGATCTTCCGGGCTGACCAGCAGACCATTGACTCCGTCCTCAACAAGCTCCGGTATTCCGCCTACAGATGATGCAATGACGGGCTTTCCCAATGCCATCGCTTCCAATATCACATTCGGGATGCCGTCACGATCCCCGTTTGCTGTCTTTCTGCCAGGATGCACTAGCATATTGGATTCCGCCATCAGCGTCTTCACCTTTTCAAAAGGGAGGGCGCCCGGAAGCTCAATGTTGTCCAGCCCGAGCCTGCGGATCTCGGATTCAAGCAATTTCAACTGCGGGCCGTCACCGACAATAATGCAGCGGGGCCTGAGACCCTGTCCTGCCAGAATCCCGCATGCCTGGATCAGGACATCGAATCCCTTCTTCTCCTCAAGACGGCCGACGGCAATCACATGTCCCAACCTTCCCTTTGCCTCGAACTCCCCGTTATCGACTCCATGGTACATTAATACAATCTTCCCTGCAGTTTTATCTCCGGCGGACAAACTTTCCAGCACTTCCATGCCGTGTCTGGAGCAGACGAATATCCTGTCCGCGCCTTCGAGTCTCCTGGTTGTAATTTTCCCGGGCTGGGTGAAAATATCCCAGGCATGGGCTGAAACACTCCACCTGCAGTTGGAAATTCCCGACAGAACCCCTGCAACATCAGCGGTCACATATGCGAAATGCGCATGGACGTGATCCGGCCTTGCTCCTGCGAGATCCGCAATCGCCATCGCATTGAACGCCCCGCGCAGGCGCTGGAGCATGAAACGGAATGAGATGAACATGTCATGGAACAAGGATAGCATCAGCAACCCACAATACGCAGGATGTCCGCAAATATTGCGTGCCACAGCAATGAATTTCCCCATTATCGGCAGATCGTCCACGTAAACCACATCTTTGACCAACTGCAGCGCGTCAGGATGCACAGTCCCTTCTTCGGACCGCTTCAGCGAACATACTTTCACATCGAGTCCCAGTTTCCGCAAAGCGGTGATCTCCCGCAGGATGAAATTCTCGGACAAGCTTGGAAAACTGTCAAGTATGTAGAATACCGTCATCACAGCGCCTTTCTATAGACTTCGAGTGTTGAGCGGGTGGTTTTCTCCCAGCTCAGTTCAGCGGCTCTTTTAAAGCCTTTTTCAATAAAATCCCTGCGCATTC
>CAZDNQ010001002.1:0-1694 GCA_964506605.1 uncultured Victivallis sp.
GAGGAGCTGGTCCAGGACATCATGAGGATCACCGAGAAGCTCGTCCGCAGAAACCCGGAGCAGTACCTATGGCTGTACAAGCGCTGGCTCTACATCCCCGAATCCGCCACCGGGGAGCAGCGCAGCCGCTATCCATACTATTCGATGAAGGTAACCCCCAGATTCTACGACAAGTTCGCCCCGAAGGCGGCGCAGCCGCCCAGGGGCTGATATCATCCGCTTCTCTTCTTCCTGTACTCGTTCGGAGAGCAGGAATAGTATTTCAGGAAGAGCCTGTGCATGTGGCTCTGGTCGGTGAACCCCCATTCGTTCGCGATCTCCTTTACCGGAAGATCAGTGCTGGCAAGCGCGTTGGCGGCGCCGTTCACCCTGTGGCGCCTTGCGAATTCCGCAAAGCTTATTCCCATGACTCCCCCGAATGTCCTGGCGAACTGGTCTTCGCTCATCGCGCAGTGGCGGGCCGCATCCACATTGGTAATCTGCGCCTTCGACTTGAACACAAGATCCATTGCAGGTGATATCAGGGAATACTGCTTGCATGTCCTGGGAGCCCTTGAGTGGCGGAGGCTCGCCCTGCCGGACTCTATCAGGCGCAGGATCAGTTCCGAGATCAGCAGCCTCTTTCGCACAATTGCATGCGGCGCAGTATCGGATGCGAGCGACAGGAGCGAATTCGACAGATCGATCAGGGCCTTCCTCTTTTCAGGATCCTTGAAATGGAACACCTTCTGCTGCTGCGTGAAAGCCGACAGCATCGACACCGACGGCGCTTCGGGGAAATGCATGTTCGCCAGGAACGGCGGCCAGACCACGATGATTATGATCCTGCACGGCTCCTCGAGTATCCTGATCCCGTGCGGCTCCCACATCCCGCAGGTCCACGCATCTCCGGCCACGCAGTCGTACTGGCCTTCGGAATAATACCTCCTCGCCTTTCCCGACAGCATGATGCCGATCTCGTTCTCGAAATGCATGTCGTGGAACGCCGCCTTGTCCGGCCCGTCGCTGTATACGTCTTCCATTATAAGGAATGGATTCTCCTCCGAAAGCCTGTATGCCAGCTTCTGGTACACGATGTCCTTCTTCCTGTTTCCCATGATGCGCCCCTTGTTTTGCGGAAATATACAAAACTATCCGTGATTTGTCCAATGGAGAAAGATTGCATAACAGATGATAATTGTCTAAAATATGCATTAAAAGAACAACGCAAAGCAATAAAGATTGGAGGCCTCTATGAAAAGACTGTTTGCCGTCATGACGATGATTTCCCTGCTTGATGCCGCGTATGGCTCGGGGGTCGACGATTTCAGGCAGCTGCCGGACAACCGCGTCGCTGTCAGGACTTCCTTCGGCGTGAGATATGCCAGGCCGCTTGCGGCTGACAGGATCGAAGCCGGGATTGGAATGAGCGTTACAAATGCCTCTGCAAATCCGATGTCATACCGCATAATCAGCGAGGATGATCAGAACTATGCATACGAAAAGTTAGTGAAGCCGGTGAAGGCCGAGGCGAAGAAGGAGCTCGACTGCGAGGCGGTGGAAGGCGCGGCTTTCCCGAAATTCGAAAGGACCATAGTGTCCCTCCAGCTTCCCTTCCCGATGAAGGAGAATTCCAGGTACTCGGTTGTCGCCCAGGGAGTCGGCGGCGAGATGGTGACCGGTGCGCACACGGCCCAGAGTTTCACATACAAGTC
>CAZDNQ010001003.1:0-1692 GCA_964506605.1 uncultured Victivallis sp.
TTCAACAGGGTCTTCGGAAGATTCAGGGACCGCTATCTCTCCACCGTCGGCGGAATAATTTCCGGCAGCTACCGCTATATCGTGATCTACGCCATCATTGTCGCAGGAACCGGATATCTCTTCATTAAGCTGCCAAACTCCTACCTGCCCGATGAGGACCAGGGGATACTTTTCGTCCAGGTCATGCTTCCCCCGGGCTCAACCCAGGAACAGACCCTCAAGGTGGTTTCAAAGGTCCAGAATTATTTCATCGAGGGAGAGAAGGACGCCGTTGAATCCTGCTTCGCCGTCGCGGGCTTCAGTTTCGCCGGACGAGGCCAGAACGCCGGACTTGCATTCGTGAAGCTGAAGGACTGGAAGCTCAGGAAGAATCCCGCGCTCCGCGTGAAGGCGGTTGCCGGCAGGGCCATGGGGGCGTTCTCGGGATTCAAGGAGGCCCTTGTCTTCGCATTCCCTCCGCCGGCGGTCATCGAGCTCGGTACAGCCAACGGATTCGACTTCAAGCTCCAGGACCGAGGTGGAATCGGACACAACAGGCTCATGGAGGCGCGCAACCAGCTTCTGGGAATGGCGGCGCAGAACCCCAACCTCATGATGGTGAGGCCGAACGGGCTGGACGACATGCCTGAGTTCAAGATTGATATCGACTGGGAAAGAGCAGGCGCTCTCGGAGTTTCAATAAGCGACATACAGGACTCGATATCTTCAGCGATTGGAAGCGCCTACGTGAACGACTTCATCGACAAAGGCCGTGTAAAGAAGGTTTTCATGCAGGCAGATGCCCAGTTCAGGATGAATCCCGAGGACCTGGACAAGTGGTTCGTGAAGAACAACGCCGGGAAGATGGTCCCGTTCACATCATTCGCAAAGACAAGCTGGGCATATGGTTCGCCACGCCTTGAAAGATACAACGGATTCCCCTCATCTGAAATAATGGGAATGGCGGCCCCAGGTAAAAGCTCCGGCGATTCAATGGACGAAATGGAGAAGCTTGCAGGACAACTTCCACAAGGCACAGGTTTCGAATGGACAGGGCTGTCATACCAGGAAAGGATGTCCGGCGGACAGGCCCACCTGCTATATGCAATATCGGTCATAGTGGTATTCCTCTGCCTCGCCGCCCTATACGAAAGCTGGTCTATACCTTTTGCAATTCTCCTTGTCGTCCCGCTCGGCGTCTTCGGCGCGATCCTCGCAACATGGTCTAGAGGACTTTCCAACGACGTGTATCTGCAGGTCGGACTCCTCGCCACGATCGGACTGTCAGCGAAGAACGCAATCCTGATCGTCGAGTTCGCCAGGGACAAGATGTCGCATGGGGCGAACCTTCTCGATTCCACCATCGAAGCCTGCCGTATCAGGCTCCGCCCGATCCTAATGACCTCCTTCGCCTTCATCTTCGGCGTGCTTCCGCTGGCTATCAGCACTGGGGCGGGCTCAGGCGCACAGAACTCCATCGGCACCGGGGTGCTCGGAGGCATGCTGTCCGCAACACTCCTTGCAATATTCTATATACCTTTGTTCTTCATGCTTGTAATGAAGATGTTCAAGGCAAAAGAGGAAGCTGTATCGATTGAGGGGAATAAAGGGGAATCCAGATGAAAAATATCTTCAAATACACGGCTCCGGTCATTATCATGTCCGTCCTCCAGGGCTGCTACAACTATCCCGCGGTGCCGGACGCCGTCAACC
>CAZDNQ010001004.1:0-1686 GCA_964506605.1 uncultured Victivallis sp.
GGCCCCTGCGGCCTTCGCCTGTTGGCTGCTTCGCCGTCGGCTATGACCGCGACGCGAACCTTCTTTCCTGTCCCCTTGGGGAGACCGACGGTTCCGCGGACGTTCTGATCCGACTGCTTCGGATCGATACCGAGCTTGAAGGCGAGATCGACTGTTTCATCAAATTTCGCCTTTGGAAGTGCGACAAGCAGATCAATGGCCTTCTTGATGTTCAGCTTGGCGTTCTTGTCGACCTTCTCCAGCTTGACCTTGTATGCTTTGCTTCTTCTACGCATCTGTCACCTCGATTCCCATGCTGCGTGCCGTCCCTTCGATTATGCGGAGCGCGGCTGCATCGGTCCTGGCATTCAGATCTTTCATCTTCATCTTTGCAATCTCCCGGATCTGCGTCCTTGTGATCTTCCCGACGCTCTCCCTGCCCGGGGTCTTTGAGCCCGAAGCGAGGTTCGCCAGCTTCTTGATGAGGATGGAAGCTGGAGGCGTCTTCGTGATGAACGTGAACGACTTGTCCTGGTAAACAGTGATGATTACAGGAAGAATCATTCCGGCCTGTGACTGAGTTGCGGCATTGTATTTCTTGCAGAACTCCATGATGTTTATCCCGGCCTGTCCAAGCGCTGGACCGACGGGAGGCGCGGGGTTGGCCGCACCGGCAGGAATCTGCAGTTTTATCTGCCCGACTACTTTTTTCGCCATTTTCTTTTTCTCCTATCCGTGCGGTGGTCCGAAAAGGCAGGATCCTCTTCCACCCGGCACAGATTAGTGCTTATATGTAAATATTGACGCGATTACTCGCGCTCAACCTGCCAATACTCAAGCTCGACCGGCGTCGAACGTCCGAATATCGAAACCAGCAGCTTCAGCTTGCCGCGCTCCTGGTCGATCTCCTCTATGACGCCTTCAAAGTTCTCAAAGGCCCCGTCCTTGATCTTCACCGTCTCGCCGATGTCGTAATTGATCTTCGGTGTGATCTTGTCTTCCGTGTCGTTGACCTGTCTCATCAGGTCGTCGACTTCCGCAGGGCTGAGCGGTATGGGCCTGTTTCCGCTTCCTATGAAACCTATGACTCCCTGCACCTCGCGTACGAAATACCATGCATCCTCGTCGATCTTCTTGGTCTCGGGATTGTACAAGTCCATCCTTACAAGGATATATCCCGGGAAATACTTCCGCGAAGTGGTCGTCTTCTTCCCTTGGCGGACTTCGGAGATCTTCTCCATCGGGACAAGAACTTCATGCACGGCCTTGGCTTCGCCCTTGGCCATGTGCTTTTCAATCTTCTCCCTCACCTTGTTCTCGTGTCCTGAGAGGGTATGTACTACGAACCATTGTCCCGGTTTCTGTTCAGACATATTTAAAAGTTCCCCGGATTTTTGTTTACATTGTAAGGAAGCTTATGATTTCCATGCTGAGGAAATCGACCGCCGCCACGAAGGCCGCGAGCATAAGCACCGTTATGATCACAAGGACTGTGGACTCAAAAAGCTGCGATCTCTCCGGCCAGCTGCATTTCTTCAGCTCGGCTATGGTGTCCGCCACGAACAGCCTTGCCTTTGTTATCCATTTTCCCATGATTCTTGCAATTCCTGTTGTCTATATATAGTTTCTGGCAGGTGAGACAGGGATCGAACCTGCGACCTGCGGTTTTGGAGACCGCCGCTCTACCAATTGAGCTACTCACCTAAA
>CAZDNQ010001005.1:0-1684 GCA_964506605.1 uncultured Victivallis sp.
AGGTGCATATGAGTTTTATGAAAACAATAAATGTTCTGCTGCTGATCATCTGCTTTGAAATTCCGATCTTTGCCCAGGCTCCGGCTGCCAAGCCTGATGAAAAGAGAGGCAAGATAGAATATCCGGCCGACGGGGTCATCGATTACAAGGAGGGTACTTTCGAAGTGTGCTTCAAGCTGTTGTTTGACATGTCGGCGAAGGTTACCGGTCAGGAGATCCAGTGCTTCCTCCTTTACGTAGGCCCTAGCAATGACACCGGCATGAAGGTCCTGTGTGAAACGGTGAAGACTGGCAGCAGCATAAGAGTTTCCGCCGGCTTCCTGAAGAATCCAGTGGCGGTACCGTTGGACAAGCTCGGCTGGAAACCTGATGAATGGCATCATTTTGCGATGACCTGGAAATATGCCGATGATCCATCTCCAGAGAAGAGGAAGATGCAGTTCGTCTTCTATCTGGACGGCAAGGAATGCAAGAATTACGAGAGCCCGCTCAAGACCGAACTTCCTTCCGTCAGCTCATATCTCGTGAGAATTGGGGACCAACGATATAACAATAAGGCCCTCTTCGACGGAGTTAGGTTTTCCTCGACTGCAAGGACAGCCGAAGAAATAACGGCAAGCTCTAGCGCTGAACTCAAGTCAGATGCCAGCACCACCCTCGTTGACAACTTCGATAAGCTCCAGGTCGCGGATAAGACTAGGACGAACACTAACTCAGACGGCAGAATCAAGGGTATAATAATGGGTTCCTACGAGAAAGTTCCAGGCAAATATGGAAACGCCTTGAAGCTGTTCTCAGGGAAATGATTGCAAGTACCGGCTGTCTGACAGGGCTATTTCTCTTTCTTCTTGTACTGCGGACAATCCTCCATGGGCTCCACGTTCTTCTTGTGGAGCTCGCAGCGCGAGAGGAAAGGGTGGGAGATGAAATGGGCGCAGTCGCGGCAGAAGACCTTTTCGCCCTCTTTTGATTCTATCTTCGGTCCCTCCTTCTTCTTCTCTGCAAGGAGGTTTTCAAGAGCAGAGAATTTCCTGCTAGTGTCGGCTGACTTGGCCTTCTCATCCTCGAGGTCTGCGATCTTCGCGGAACAGCACGAGCATGCCAGGACGTCGCCGAGCTTTGTCCAGCCGTCCATGAGCGTCTTCTTGACGAGGAAACAGTCCTTCCCGCAGTGCGGGCATTTCATCTGCTGTCCCGGCTTCATGATTAAATTTCCTCCGAAGTATGTTGGGCTTTAGCCCGACAAGTTCATAACTTATTTATTTCGTCTAGGAAATCCAATGGAGAGAGGATTTTTATATCGAGATATTTCCTGATGGCCAACAGATGCTTGTCGCCCGAAATCACATGGCTGGCACCCAATGCAACTGCACATTCGATGAATTTATTGTCATCCGGATCATCAATGACCAGTGAGAGAGGATTAGTTTCTGATATGAAGAGCGTGTTTACGCCATTTGAGAATATGGCGAGCAGCTCCTTGATTTCTGATTTGTCCTGCAGGCCAAGCCTGAGCAGGACTTCAATGTATTCCTCAACTATTGGCTGGGAAATGCATAGCTGGAGCTTTCCCGTTTTCCAGAGTTCGATGATCTTCCTGGGATTCCCCCCGAAGAATGAGGATATGAAAACGTTGGTGTCAACGACAACCCTGGTCAATGGGCGGCCCTTGCCTCTCTGATAG
>CAZDNQ010001006.1:0-1680 GCA_964506605.1 uncultured Victivallis sp.
CGTTCCTTTTACGGCGAATCCGTCGATCGGGGCGATCATCGCATTGTAGAGCGCTGAAGGGATATCGCTCGGCCTGGGCAGGAAGAACGGAGGCTTTCCTGGTTCATATTCCTGTTCCACCTTGAACAGCCATTTGCCGGCAAGAGTCGTTCCGTCCTTGTCGCCTGCAAATGTCATCTTTAAATTCTTCGGATCCCCGTTGGTCGCCCCTCCGGGACCGATCGGATTGAAGAACCTTATGGCGACTGTGTTCTTGCCGGCCTTCACCAGCTTCCCGGCAACTTTTGCATTGATCTTCCTGTTGTCAAGGGATCTGTCGCTGGCGGTGATTTTCTCCCCGTTGAAATAGACAGTCACGCCATCAGTGATCCTGTCAAGCATGATATTCAAATCTGTTCCCGCCTTGCCGGCCTCGATATCGATGTCGCGCCTTACCCAGAGTACGCCGTCGAAATCCTTCCCGGCCATCTTCTCAATGGACAACGGCATCTTCACTTCTTTCCAGCCCTTTGTATCTGCCTCAGGCTTCGCCCAGCCATCGGACTCGCCCTTGTTTCCGGCATCCTTGCAGGCTACGGCTTCAACTGTCTTTGTCCTGAAATCATTGTATGTCTTCCAATCGGAATATTTGTCGGCCTCGAAGGCGAGGGGCTTGCTTATGTCGGTATTGCCCTCGAGCGACTTCTTCGGGATCCACGCCTGGATAGGGGTGCCGCCCCAGGACGAATTTATAAGCCCGACAGGAACATTATATTTCTTGTGGATCTCCCTGCCGAAGAAATAAAGGACTGCCGAGAACCCCTTTATAGTGTCCGGAGCGCTGAGAACCCATTTGCCCTGGACATCCTCCTGCGGGGCGCTTGAGAGCGCCTTGGTAACAGCGAAATGCCGGATCATGGGATAGTTCGCCTCCTTGGCTTCGGTGTCGGCGTTCATCGAATTGCCTACGTTCATCTCCATGTTCGACTGTCCCGAGCCAAGCCAGACCTCTCCGACCAGTACATTCTTCACTTCAATCTTGTTCTTCCCTTCAACCGCCAGAATCTTGCTTTCGGGGGAGGTTTTCATGGTGTCCAGTTCGACGCTCCATTTCCCGTCCTTGCCTGCGGCCGTCTCTTTTTCCTGGCCGGAAAATGAGACTTTGACTTTTTCGTCCGGATCAGCCTTGCCCCATATCCTGACCTTGGTATCGGCCTGCACGACCATGTTGTCCGAGATTATCGCCGGAAGTTTAACATCGGCCATTGCGATCGAGGTCAATCCTGCGAAGATCGCAAATCCCACGGTGAATTTCGGGAGCTTTGACATTTGTCTTTATCCTTATATTATTTTTTTTGGTTGGACTTTTCTTATTTCTTCATCTTCTCAACCAGGCCCGATACGTCGGCGACGTATATCTGGCGGGTCCCTTCATGCGATGAATCGAAGCAGATCTTCATGCCGTCCCGGCTCCAGCGCGGATGCAGATCGCATCTCGCCTGCGTAATCCAGGGCTGGGAGTAGAATCTCCCAAGTTCGAACAGGTCGCCGTTCCTGTCGTTGTACAGCATGAGCATCCTCTCTTTGTTCTCACGCGGATATGTGTCGGTCATCATGATGCTTCCATTGTGGGCGAACGAGCAGTGCCCGTCGCCGAAGCTGGAAAGCTCGTCTGTGCCATATTGTTTGACTTCCTCGGAC
>CAZDNQ010001007.1:0-1678 GCA_964506605.1 uncultured Victivallis sp.
ATCCGTAGATTTCTTCAAGGAGAAGGTGATGCCCCGCTACAAGCGCATCAACGCGAGGCTCAAGAAGCACGGCATCGACATCTGGTGGATCGACTGCGACGGCGACGTGCGTCCGATACTCAAGTACTTCCTCGAGGGCGGAGTGAACTGCCTGTTCCCGTTCGAAGTGATGTGCTGCTGCCATCCCGGGGAACTGCTGAAGGAATACGGCAAGGACCTCAGGATCATGGGCGGCTTCGACAAGACAAAGATGATCGCCGGGCCCAAGGCCATCACCGAATACATGGAATCGCTTGTCCCGCTTGTCGAGCGCGGCGGCTACATACCGTTCTGCGACCATCGCTGCCCGCCTGACGTCAGCTGGGAGAACTATGTGTTCTATCTCGACCTCAAGGAGAAGACCTTCGGGATGAAGTAAAATAAATCCGGACGGATTTATTTTATCAGTTTATCCTCGGAAACACGAAATCAGGGCGGAATGAAGGTTTGGCTTTTTTAAGATGGTCCTGGTTGGTGATGCCGGTGAGGACGAGGCCTGAGGTCAGGCCGAAGCTGTTGGCGCCATGGATGTCGGAGGCCAGGGAATCCCCGAGCATGAGTATCTGCCTTTTTCCAAGTCCTGCAGGAAGCTTGAATCTGCGGATCAGTATCTGGAACGCATGGTTGAAGATGGCACCGTACGGCTTGCCCAGATAGGTCGGCTTTTTTCTTATGCCGTAGTCGGAGAGGATGGTGCATATGAAACGCGCCTTCCCGCCCGCACCGATTCCGAGTTCGCCGCTCGCGCCGTTGGGCCAGTAGCTGTCGGGGTTTGGGACCAGGAGATACCTGTCCGGATATTTGATGAAGAAGTTCATTGCGGCATTAATGTTCGACTGCCAGTTGTAGGTCCCCTCGCCAACGATCACGCCCTGGCATTCGTATATCCTCCTTGTCATCCTTTCAACCCGGAGTCCGGCCTTTTCGGCGAAGTTCGGCTTCCCGAGATCGCCCATGACAAAAAATTTCTTTCCCTTGAGCTTGTTGGTTTCGACAAAAGGGACCAGTGCATCGGCGCAGGAGACTATCCTGTCCGGTTTTATGAGGAGACCGGCCCTTTTGAGCAGTACGCTCTTCTCCTCAGTTGAATGATTCCCGTCGTTCGTCAGAAGATAAAATGGGAAATCCGCCCCCTCCAGGCACTTGATGAGGGCGGAAGCGCCGGGCATGACCTTGCGTCCGGCGATCAATGTGCCGTCTATGTCGAAGAGCAGGCCGCGGTATCCGCAGCTGTTCTTCTTCCACCATTCGAGGAATGTCTCTCTTAATATCTTCATATCTACTGCCGGCAAGATGCCGGCGCTCCATCAAATTACTTTTCAATTCCGATTCTGGCAGGGACACCTTTCTTATAGTAATGCTTGATCTCCTTCATCTCGGTGACAAGGTCGGCCAGTTCAACGAGCCGGGGATCGGCGTTTCTGCCGGTCATCACGATTTCAAGATGTCCGGGTTTTTCCTTCAGCAGCCTGACCACCTCTTCAACGCTCACAAGCCCGTATTTATTGGCTATGGTGATCTCGTCCAGGATGACCATGTCGAATTTTCCAGAGTTGATTATCTTCCTTATCTCGTCAAACCCCTTCTTGGCCAGACGGAGGTCATCGGCATCGGGTTCACGGGCTATGAATGATTTCTT
>CAZDNQ010001008.1:0-1670 GCA_964506605.1 uncultured Victivallis sp.
TTGTTGCAGGGCATGAAGTGTCGTTGATTTGTAGGTGCTCAATTTTCCCTTTCATGTCGGCGTTCTTAGTTGCTGACCAACCCATTCTCCATCCCGTCATTGCGAATGTTTTTGAAGCACCATTCAACAATACTGTGCGCTCTGGCATTCCTGGGAATTGAAGAATTGATTCGTGTTTGCCTTCGAATATGATGTGATCGTAGATCTCGTCTGAAATTACCCAGAAATCGTGTTCGACAGCTAGCTTTGCCAAACCTTCAAGAGTCTCTTTACTAAATACGCCTCCTGTTGGGTTGCATGGGCTGTTTACTACCATCAAAACCGTTTTATCTGTGATTGCAGCCTTTACTTCTTCTAAGTCAGGTTGAAATCCTAATTCTTCTTTTAAACCTACGAATACAGGTTTTCCACCTAAATAATTTGTAACTGAAGCATAAATAGGCCAAGCCGGATCGAATACTATTACTTCATCGCCTGCGTCTACAACTGCATTGATAGTGTTCCAGATGCAAGGTTTTGCTCCTGCGTGGACGACTATATCATCGAGTTCAAATTTCGTGCCTGTGATTCGTGTTTCATAATCTGCGATTCCTTGTCTTACCTCAGGAAGTCCTGGAGGTGGGGTGTAATGAGTTTTGTTGTTTTGAATAGCTTTGATACCAGCTTGTTTGATATTTTCTGGTGTGTCAAAAGCAGGTTCTCCGATCTGGAGGAATATTAATTTTTCTCCTGTTGGAGCAAGCTCTTCTTTGATGAATTTTTGAGCTTTTGCCATTACTGAGAAGGCATCCTCTGTGCCGAGTCGGCTTAGGCGGTCTGAGAATTTACGCATATTTTTAGGGTTATGAAATATAAATTCAGCCCGGGGTAGAAAAATTTCCAGGTTCAAAAAATCTAGCCCGGGATAGACTTTTTTTTAATTACTTTCTCAACTTTTTCCACTATATTCGTGTTTTTTAGGCCGTACTTTTCCATTAATTGCTCCGGTGTTCCTGATTCTCCAAAAGTATCCATTACTCCGACCATTTCTGTAGGGACTGGATAAACTTGAGCGATTGCTTCAAGAACGGCAGATCCCATTCCTCCCATAACTTGATGTTCTTCAGCAGTGACTAGGGCACCGGTTTTGCGAACACTTGAGATAATAGTCTCTTTATCCAAAGGTTTAATTGTGTGTAGATTTATTACTTCTGCCGAGATTCCTTTTTCTGCGAGGAGATCTTTTGCTTGTAATGCTTCTGCTACCATCGCGCCACAGGCTACGATTGTGACATCGGTTCCTTCTTCCATTATCATCGCTTTGTTTACGTCAAATGGAGTGTCAGCTGTTGTGACAACCGGGACTTTTTCGCGTCCGAAACGGATGTAAACAGGGCCGTCAATTTTTGCGGCCGCAAGAACTGCTTTCTTTGTCTCGTGATAATCCGCTGGAACCAAAAGTGTCATATTTGGGAGGCATCTCATAAGAGCAATTTCTTCGAGAGCCTGGTGGGTCGCGCCGTCTGGGCCGACCGATACTCCTCCGTGCGCTCCTCCTAATTTAACATTCAATTTATTGATGCAAGTTGTTGTGCGGATTTGTTCCCAGGCGCGACCTGAAACGAATACTCCGTATGTGCAAACAAACGGAATATATCCCATCAGAGAAAGTCCGCCGGCTACGTTTATAC
>CAZDNQ010001009.1:0-1668 GCA_964506605.1 uncultured Victivallis sp.
CCTTCTGAATTGTTTTTATGTTAAGTTTTACTTTATATCGCCTGTTGGGGGGAGGCGAAGGAATCGCTATGTCATATTCAAACTGATCATTTGGCGATGCTTCTAACCCTGCAAACTTCATCATATCTACCTCTCGCGTGCCGTAAAGATTTATAATCCCTAACCCCCTATCTAAGCACCGATGCATTGGACTATCGGATGACAATCCGTTCTCAATAAGTTCCAGTGAACTCGCGGTGTGTACTTGCTTTTCGGAGCTAAGAATGGGTTCAACGATTCCTATTGGATACTGGCTGGACACCGCAACACACACATCGCTAGTCTCCATTTTTGTTATCCCCCTTTGTCTCAAGCTCAAACTTTTTATTGAATAATAATATTATTACTACAGCGGATTTCGTGATGCTGCTCAACGCGTTGTTCAGTCTTCCTTCGGTGAGTTCATCGAACGATATTTCTAATGATAGTTGAATTGATCTTGGTATTCCTTGGGGAGGAAGAATTTGGTATAATGCAGGAGCTAATACCAATGACATTTTTAATTCCCATATGAAATTTTCAAGTTTATGGGCAGTCATGGAGCTAAGGGCATCTCGGTGTTGCTTTGATACATCAATGCGGGATACCATAAGAACCGTTCTTGCCGCATCTTTCGGTTGTACTATAGCAAACCCTAAGCCCATCTCGGTTTTGCCCCCATATTTAAAATTAAGTCCGCCCGCTGCTTGCGGCTTGCTCTGATGGCGATGCATCATCTCAAAGCAAGGGCAGATTCCAGGCTCGATAAAGCTGATGAGAATGGAAATACCAAAAAATCGAGAAACCTTTGAATTCGAAAATATAAAATAGAATGCCCGGATTACGGACATCCTTAATGGGCTTCGCCTACCAGATCCTTGCCCGGTTCCTTGCGCTCCACTGTGTCCAGCTTGCACTCGGCTGGGCCGCAGACCAGCACATCCTGCTCCTGGAACTTGGTGTAGGGATTCTCGGGGATGGTCATATCCAGGCCCATGGATGCAGCCATGAGCTCCACAACGTCCAGGACCTTTATGCCGGACTTGGCGTCGTTTCTGCCATCCATGATGTTCCTGCGACAGAAGGGACAGGTGGATGCAATGACCTCGGCAGAGACCTCTTCACCATCCTTGACTCTGGCTTTGGCACAGTCCAGGGCCAGATCTGGAATGCCGGCCTTGACGCCGCCACCAGCGCCACAGCACCTTTGCAGGGCTCTATTGCGCACCATGTCCCTGAACTTGATTCCCGGAATAGATTGAACACAGTCGCGAGGGGATTCAAACGACCAGTCCTTTCCTTTCAGGTGCATCAGATGTCTGCCGTTGTGACAGGGATCATGATATGTAACTGCATAGTTAAGGGGAATCTTGTATTTAATATCCCCTTTTCTTATGCTATCTCTCAGAAACACAGAGAGGGGCATGGTCTCGTAGGGGATGTATCCCTCATACCACAATGGCCAATCCACAGCGGCATTTCTCAAGCAGCCGGCACAGGCAAAGAGGACCTTCTTGGCTCCGGCATCCTTAAGGGCATCCACATTGTGCACCGCATGCTCAGCCATGACATCCCTCTGGCCGGTTCTGACCATGGCGGAAGCACAGCACCATTCGTCCTTGCCCAGCATGGCGAAGGGCACACCCAGAC
>CAZDNQ010001010.1:0-1665 GCA_964506605.1 uncultured Victivallis sp.
GAACGAAAGTTCCTTCTGGCCACCGCTATGGACCAGGCCTTCAGGCACTGGATCGGTGACCACCACGCTCTTGGCAATTGAAGACCCAGTATTTTTCACAGTCACACTGTAACTGACTTCGCCTCCCAATTGCGCCGTCTGGGGGCCGGTCTTTGTGATTTCCAATTGTGGTTTTCCGACTACCGTAGATACGCAAGTAATCGGCACCGCCGTTACAGTCGCACAACTGGTCAGTTCTCCGACCTTTTGGGCAGTGGTGACAACACGCATGGCTTTGGTCTCGCCTTTTTTCATGCGGGGGATGCGCCAGGTCAGGTTATTTCCCTGAGCATCGGCTGCCGGTTCACTGCTGACATACTTGGCCCCTTCGGGGAGCATGTCCGTAACTATATGACCGCGTATAAGTAATGCGACATGATGAACGTCAAGAATACGGTTCTAAGAACCCCAGGATGTTTTCCGGATGCGCTTCCATGTCACGAAAAGTCGCGAACAATGAGCGGCAGAGTTCTTCGGGCTGATCAAAGAAGCGGTTATGGGTGCTCTGCTTGCGGGTATGGTGCCACAAGCGCTCCGTGGCGTTGAACTCCGGCGAATAGGGTGGCAGCAGGAAGACCTCGACCTGCCGGCGATGAGCTTTGAACCAATCCCACACCTCGGGCTTCTTGTGATAGGAGGCGTTGTCTTGGATTAAATAGACCCGGTGGCCTCTGCGGTAGTAGGTGGGCAACAACACCTCGTCCAGGAACGACACATAAGTGCTGGCGTTGAAGTAATCGGTTTGATGCCGCCAGACGAACTGTCCTTGAGGAACACTGACGGCCCCCAGCACTTTCTGGGTGTTGCGCTCCCCGCGGGTTGGAATCTGCGGCTGGCAACCCTTGCGCGCCCAAGTCCGGGCCAGCGTGGGCGTTTGCCGGAAAGACGCTTCATCCTCGTAAACGATCAGCGCTTCCTCAGCTCGGGCTTTTTTTTAAGGTTGGGATACTGGTAGCGAATCCAGCGCCGCCGCTTGACCGGGTCCGCTTGCACCAGTCGAGTGGTCGGCCGTTGCACCGAAAACCCCATTTGGCTCAGCAGACGACGGACATGGCCGGGATGGTAATCCACCGCGAACTCTTCGGCGATGATTCGCGCTAACAAGGGAGAGGTCCACACCGCGGTGTTTAATCCGTAGGCCACCGGTCCACTCTCGACAATGTCGGCCAGGCGCTCGCGACTGGCAGCATCCAGTCCAGCGGGACGTCCAGAGCGGTGTCCTTCCCATAAGCCTTCTTCCCCGGACTGGTTCCACGCGCCGATCCAGGCATGTACCCGGGTGCGATCGGCTTGGAGGAGTTGGGCGATCTGTCCGGAAGTCTTGCGCTGCAAACTCAGCATGATGGCCTCCAGGCGGGTGACGACGCGGGAGGCTCCGTCAGCGTAAGCCTGGTGGCGGAGTGACTTGAGCCGTTGCAGGGATCGCTTATTGCCGGTGGCGAAAATCGGATTCATGGGCCAATCGTTGTCTTACTTATACGCACCTCACCAGAAAAGAGGGCCGGGAACAAGCAAAAATGCCACCTTGAAATCGCCGTGAGGTTTTTGGAAATCGAGAAAAGCCTTTGCTGTCAGGCTGATGGTGAAACTCACGTAGTATTAATTATACGCGGTCATATAACAATA
>CAZDNQ010001011.1:0-1663 GCA_964506605.1 uncultured Victivallis sp.
CCGCCGTCCCGTGCATCTCCGTTCCTGCGGGAATTATGATCCTCCCGTCATGCCAGAGGTCTTCGGTGACAAGCGCGATTATCGGAGTGCCCAGGCTGCTTGAATCAATCGTAAGGACAAGCTCGCATGAAATGATCCTTCCATACGGGGCGTAGACTTCCGATATGTCCGGCAGCTGGTTCGCGGTATCGATGTAGATTGCGATCGGCGGTATGAACGGCCTTGCAGCTGCGGAAGGAGCACTTTGCTGCGGGGAGCTTTTCTTTTCAGGCTTTGCGGGCGGTTCCGCTTTTTCCCTGATCTCGGATTTCAGCATTCCAGACTTTGATTCCTGGATTTCCGATTTTTTGGGATTGAAGGGGACGAAAAGATTTTCCGTCCTGGATTCCCGCGTGTCGAACTTGAAAGCCCCAGAGTGCTTGTTCGAATCCCTCCCATTTCTTGACTGGATGAAAGTGTGTGCGATAACAAGGATGAATCCTGTCAGCGCAACGAACAGGATGATCTTGCCGACCGGCGATTTGAGGAAGCCGATTATTCTTCTTGCGTCAATCATTTACCTTCTCCTCCAGTGCTTTTTCACCTTTAAAACCATCATCCGGCGACAGAATGATCTTCCACCTGTTGTCAGGGGAAAGGTTGTTCCTCCCTCCTGTCGGAGTTCCCGTTATCGCGAAATACGCAGGTATCTCTGATTCCGGAGGGACAAGCCCGGACGCATCGGTGATCGAAGCGTAGTAGACGGTCTCGCCCAGCCTTGCAGAAAGCGTCCTCGGGTCATAGGAGATGATTTTACCGGATGTGTTCTTTACCAGTATCCTGAAAACTATCGTATCCTCCCTGTCGAACCTGAAAACCTCGTCGACCATAATCGAAAACCCGTCATACACCGTCCTGATGTTGGTTTTGAGGTACATGATGCCATCCATATTTTCCGGATGGTGCTTTTTCAGGAGCTGGTATGACTTGGCCTTGTCGAGAAGCGAAAGGAGGATGGACGGCGTGATCCTGCAGGTTTTATTCCTGCCTGTCTTTGAATCAGAGAAGAACGTTATTGAACTGTACGGATCTTCGTCCTCCTTCAGGTGCAGGACGTAGGTCTTCCTGTTGTAGATGATGTTCAATGAGCCTTCTGCACCCTTCTTCAAGGCTCTCACCGAAAAGAAATAAGTCCCCGGCTGGTAGCAGAGGAGGAAGTCTCCGGGATTGTCAGTGCTTGTGACGACGTTCGATCCATAGATGCCCGACAGCGCCGACGGGAACATCACCGTCGTCACGCCCCTGTCGAAGTGAATCTTCAGTTTGAAGATGGAATATTCGTCCAGAGCAAACTGCTTTATGGATTCCGCCGATGATACCAGCGGCATCATAAGAAGGATCAGAAAAAGGATTTTATTTCCCATCTTTGAATATCCTGTATTTAAGGTTCCATACGGCCAGCGGCAGCCGTCCATTCGTTGAAAGGTTCCGGTTCCGCAGCATGGTCATGCTGATCTCGAACTCCAGCGATTCCGAGAACGACTGCTCCCTGTATGTCCCGCTCCGTATCAGCTGCCCCTTCACATGCGCGATGACCTTCTCGGAGTCCGCCTGCAATGAATCAATTACGGAGATTTCAGATTTCTGGTGGATGTTCTTGAGCCTGAACTCGGCAGATTCGCCC
>CAZDNQ010001012.1:0-1661 GCA_964506605.1 uncultured Victivallis sp.
CGTCCAGAGCCTTCCATACATGAACGTGTGGACATCAAGTCCGAGCTTTTCCATGCTCGCCGTCCACTTGTCGCTCTTCTTCGTAAGACACGCAACAGGCCTGCCTTCATTGTCGAACAATGCAGGCGCCCCATAGTTCCACTCATCAGGAACAAGCACGTGCGCAGTGATGATGTCGCAGCGTTTGAACGGAAGGGGATTGAAGACCATGAGCCCAACATCCTTGTCTCCGAGTCCGCGGCTGTCTATCTTTGATACAATATGGAACAGAGCTCTCCTTGTTGAAGCATTGGCGATCTCCGTAGCCTTGCGGAAGCGCGCCTGCATGTCGCGGTGCACCTTGTCCGCGCTGCATCCGCCTATGGAGTCATGGCTCTGGTTCACAAGCAATGCCTTCCAGGCGATCGTCAGTTCCGACTGCGGATAAGCCCGGCCGAACAGCCACGAAAGCACCGAGAACGGCTCCGCCGCCTTCTGAAGGGCAAATTCAGTGCTTCTGTTCTGCTGCTTTATATAATAGCGCGAAGACAGCGTCCCCATGAAGGTGTTCTGGCAGTGGCGCATCTCCTTACGTTCGACCGGAATCTTCCTGTTCTTCAGCTCCTCCTTGATCGTCCCGACCACCTTGGGCAGGGAATTGTGCCTGATGTTCCAGCCGTACCTGGACTTGAGCTCGGTGATTATCTTCGATGTGAATTCCGAAGGGAAGGAACTGTCGTATCCATCCATTGCGATCAGCTGGCTGGACGTCGCCGCATCCTCCATCTGTCCGATGAACTCCTTTATGGCGGTGTCAAGAAGCTCGGGATGCCACTGGTAGCTCAGGCGTGTCATGTTGAGATCGCGTGCTTCGCGGTCGTCCAGGCAGAGCCTCACAGGACGTCCCTTCTCCGAAGGCGAATATGTTATTATCTCCGTATGCAGTTTGCCGAAGACCAGCGCCCTGAATATCCAGTAGAGGAAGTTGCAGCGCGACCATTTTGAAAGTCTGACTACAAGGAGGCGCGATCCGTCCGGCGCCTCAAAATAGAAGTCCTTGCCTTTGCCTTCATCGCCAATCCCGCGGTAGAAGATGATCGTGTCGATGTCAAACCCCCTGTAGATCTGCGGCATCTGGGAGACCTGTCCGCAGAACGAGAACGGATTATAGCCGACCTTCATCGGCTTGCCGAACTGCTCCGCCACGCGGTGTCCGGTGAAAAGGTTCCTGGCAAGGGATTCCCCGCTCACTGTATATTCGTCGGGGCATACGTACCACGGGCCTATCTGCAGCTTCCCGCTTCTGACCAGCTCAGTGATTTCGGCGCGTTTCTCCGGCCTGACCTCGAGATAGTCCTCCAGCGGGTTGGTCTGCGAATCAAGCAGGTAGTGCTTGAATTCAGGGTCGTTCCTGAAAAGCTCGAGAAGCTTGTCGAACATCTCCACCAGGCGCAGGCGGGTCTCCTCGAATGAGAACCTCCATTCCCTGTCCCAGTGCGTGTTCGAAATGACGCTGATGTTCTTGACCGTATTCATAAGACACCTCTTATTATGTCTTATTATATACTGCGTGATCAGCGCGGTTTCAAGCCCCGTGTGGCGGAAACTTCCATCGGATTGTCAGGCCAGTAGTGCTTAGGGTAGCGCCCTTTCAGATCCTTCTTCACATACTCGTAGGAGCT
>CAZDNQ010001013.1:0-1660 GCA_964506605.1 uncultured Victivallis sp.
ATAGATGGTCCATCTTCTCAAAGTATTCCTCAGTCGATATTACCCACTTACCATAGCCAAAGAGCTCCGAATCTATAAGCTCGTAATAATATTCCGATTTCGCCAGGATCCCAAGGGTCTTTATTCGGATTGCCAGTTCGAAGTCATCATAGAATTTTTCCGGCAATGGCTCCAGCGGATTATCATACAGCGCCTGCATCTCCGTATCTCCATCCGAGAGATACGAACCCGCGACGAATGCAGACCGGCATTGCTCGACGGCCACAAGATCGGCATATATCTCACCTGAAATCCTCGACAACAGATAAGAAAGAGGCCTGGGCATGTGCCTATGAGGTTCCGGTGTACCCTTCCTCTTATCTATTTCTTTCCAGCATGAAAAGTGTCCGATCTCATGCCCCAGAAGGCATCGTGTCTCCTGTTCCGTCATCAATGTGATTTCACTGCGGTCTACCAGTATTACGCCGGTATGGCATGCCTGTCTTATGGCCATTCCTCCGGAATTGGATTCCCCGACCATGAGAGTAAGCTTCTTTCCGCAAGGATTCTTCCTCTTCATGGACTCGAATATCCGGCATAACTGGGGATATTCCTCCGGAGAGGCCTTAACGGCGTCGCAGAGGATGTAATCCTGTTCAGCTTTAATTTCCTTCTGGGAATTCATCTCTTGCCTTTCACGAAGCTGCTTTTCTCCTGAAAAACAGCCTACCTCCCTGTTTCAACCATAACGCAGATCGCCACCATGACAATCGTGCCAACTATGATTGGCATGAACAATGCCGATAATGCCGATACACCACGAGTACAGTGGCGACATATCTGAAGGCATTACCGACACCGTATTATACGGTAATAATTAACCTTTCAATCTTTCAGCTTCACTGTCTCCACATTTCGGGCAGGAGAACTTTGATTTATTAATTTTCGACTTTTCCATTATCCTGAGAACGCATTCCTTGCATAGGAAACCGCATTTGCTGCACAAAACCCCGGCAACTGCTCTACGCTTGCAGATCTTGCAGATACCACCTGGAGGCGGACCCAAAACAACCCTTATCAGTTTTTCAAATATTCCCATATTGCTCCTTTCAAAATCAGTCGAATACCTTATTGACCCATTTTCCTGTCATTGTTCCTTCATCACAGCCTTAATCTCCTGAACCTACACATTTGAAATTGAAGGCCTCTGGATTGTCCAACCATTCAAATTCAATGTTCTTTACATGCGATGGCATTATTGACCTCAGTCCACCTTCGAGCCGCTCCATAGCCTCTTCAAGAAGGGGAGTTCCGGCATGCATCACATGTGTCCTGGCCTCCGAAAACATCTCGGACATGATTGAATTCCTGTCGGACTCGTTCAATCCGTTCCAGAAATCGTACCACCTGGACCTGTCCTCAACGATCACAGTACGTGTCTCCAGTGAGAGGATCTTTGGACGCGGTAGCTTGACTCTTACATGATATGACTTCCCTTCAAAGAACCTCGCCAATACACCCTCTCCACCAACCAGAATAAAATCAAACACGCAATACCTCTCCTTCAAGTCGAAGCCGGCCTTGACGACGTATTCGTGCCGGCAAGCAGCCTCTTTGGAAGTGAATGGCACCGGCAGACCCAAAAACCTCCTGTTGTCCCGGTGCCAGCCGTAGTTGTGTT
>CAZDNQ010001014.1:0-1657 GCA_964506605.1 uncultured Victivallis sp.
ACTGTTGCCATGAAGACAGCGGTTGAAAGAGTTCTGGATTCCAGTCAGGCTGTTCTTCTTTCAGAGATCCATCTCGAAGAACTTTCTCGACTTCCAGGAGTTCCGCAGGATTGTTGAAACCTAAAATCAGGTTTGGATCATCAATTTTCAATAGGCGAATAACTGGCGACTGCTTTTTCTGCAGCGACTTGCCGTAAACGATATGAATCAGATCCGAAAGATATTCCTCCTGTTGCGCATTATCCCTGGAAAGCTTCTGCAAGGCATCCTTGAGAATGCGGTATTTCAGCAGATAAACGGAAGTATTACCATAAGGCAACTGCTCGGCCTCCTCCGGACTGAGCCGTATGGAGCCGGAAGAAGTATCGATGGCAAAACAGGTCTTTTCTTCCGGTATCAGCTGCAACAAATCCGTTGCGGAAATTTTGCCGTCGTTCTGCAGGCGTTTCCACAGTTCTCCAAAGGCGCGTTCCCCCTTGACCGGATGAATCTCCCGCCCTTCGCCAAAAAAGGAATTTTCGAGCAGTTTCCGCAATATTGCCAGTTCAAGGCAGGGGTTGTCCTTTGCCAGGTTGCGCAGGACGCGGCAGGTTTCCCGCTGCCGGATATCCGCCATTTCGATAATTGCGGCGGGGCATCCCTGCTCATCGCAGACGATGCGCCCCTGCCCGGATTTCGGGCGGCAGCGCAGACTCAACAGAGCCAGATCGGCTTTACTGCTGAAATACTCGTCAAACAGTCGTTCCAGGATGGACGGATCGATGAGGCGGTCTCCGGCCACCACCAGCAGGTTTGCCGTATCGGTTATGGATCCCATGCCCTGTTCGAGACAGCGCAAGGCATTGGCTGTGCCCAGCTGCTCCCTCTGATAAACATAAGCAACATTATTGAATTCATTTCCGACCGTTTCCATCACCTGACCGGCCAGGTTGCCGACAATCACAACATGCTGTCTGATTCCGCACTGCTCATAGGTTTTCAAGGCCCGGTTGATGGCTGGCACTCCGTTGACCTTGAAACAGACCTTGGGACATTGCGAAGATCCCATGCGGGTGCCGCGTCCGGCAGCTAAAATAATCGTATAATCAGGCAGAGAAGAGGACATAGCATACTCCAGAAAAAAATACCCGTCGAGAAGACAGTTAATATAATGCCAATCATACCCGAAAAAGCGCAGTTGAAGATTCTTTCGTGTAATCGTCATTCACCTTAAAAGGAATGTCGACGGTATCACCGATTCATTCGTTAGATCAGTCGATGAGAGACAAACGAAATCACATGATAGTAGCCAATTTTCTTTTTTTACAGGAAAAAGGATATTTCTTTTAAATATTGACTTGAATTATAATAAATAAGGGTGTATAATAATCAGTTAGGTGATGGGATTTTTAGTTTTTTCAACAAATGGTTCAAGGTTTTGAAGGAGGTTTCATGATGAGTCGGCGTATGTTTACTTTAATTGAGTTGCTGGTGGTGATTGCGATTATTGCTATTTTAGCAGCGATGCTGTTGCCGGCATTGTCGAAGGCTCGTGAGAAAGCGAATACGATTTCCTGCTCGAGCAATCTGAAACAGATGGGGACCGCTTCCATCATGTATCTTGATCAGAATCAGGATGTCCTCGTGCCTAGATTCGCAGAGCGTTGCGGTACCGATA
>CAZDNQ010001015.1:0-1656 GCA_964506605.1 uncultured Victivallis sp.
GCCCAATCCCACAGCTTCTTCGACTGCTGCCAGGTCTTTCATCAGGAAGATCCTGTCGTTCAAAGTCTCCTTGAATGCCACTGAGTTTTTCAGAATCTGAGCATATTTCGCAGATTTTGGGAGCGTGACCACATATCCCTTCAAATCCTCCACCAATTCATAGTCGAAGCCGTTCCGCTCCAGGAGCTTGATGGCATTGTTCCTCGCGCCGATGGACTTGAACTCGAAGCGATATTGTTCCTTGTCATAGTATTCAAGCAGCGCATTGTATACCTCTCTGTTATCAAAGAACTGCTTGAAGACCCACAACTTGCCGAGCTTGAAAATTGTAATGCGCTTGCGCGTCTCAGTTACATCAAAATAATTGACCGGCATTATTGGGACTCCAGAATTGGCACTAGCTTAAGCCTAATTTCTTCGCCTGGTCTAATGCATAACGAGCATTATTTTCACGTTTAAGTTTCGATAGAGTGATGCCCTTGTTGTACCAAGCAGGTGCATGACCACGATCAATGCGAATTGCAGTCTCGAAACACTCTAATGCTTCTTCTAACCATTTTAAAAGACCAAAAGATACGCCCTTTTGACACCATGCATCTGCGTCTTTGGGATTGATGTCTATCGCTGTATCAAAACACTTGACAGCCTCTATATGATTGCCCATCTCATTGAGAGCTACACCTTGGCATATCCAGACATATGTCTCTTTAGGATAGTAAGCAAGAGCCTTATCATATGATTTGATGGCTTCATCATATCGCTTCAATCCACTTAATGACAGCCCTTTTCGAGTCCATATTTCTGGATCTCTTGGAAATAGCTCCAAGACTTGATTATAGCACCGGATGGCACCCTCAAAATCACCCTTCTCGAACAGTTCATCGCCCTCTTCCTTCCATCCCCTTGCATTTTTTGCATCCTGAAGAGTCATAGCGATGTATTTGAATCGCGTATCATAAAAGTTTATGCCATATCAAGCTCATTCGTCGACTGTGTACTCATCCGGGGAATTGGCGAAACGAATCCTAACCGGCAGCATAATTTCCTAAAAAGTCGACATTCTCCCTATATTAATTATAATTTAACAGGGGAATTGTATACTTTTTTGGGAAATCATCTTTGGACGCACAGGTTATCTCCTTTCCCGATTTCCACAAACGCTCTATACAATCCTTTTAAGCAGATAAAATGAATTTCCAAAAACGTGCGCTTTTTCCCTGTATTTATAGTAACTATTTAGTAGGGGATTTGTAGACTTTTTTGGGAAATCGTTTGCCTTAAGCTCCAGGAACTAATGCAATATCTGGGAATATATCTCTTGTAAAATGTAAATATAAATAATCATAACTTAGCGAATGCGAATAATCGCGTGCCTTGAAAAGGGGTCGCGAATCGATTATAGGTTGGAATTTATTCCACATCGGAATTGAGCCTTATCATAAAGATATTCTAAGAGACCCTCGATCGCAGCATATCCACAGAATCACATCCAGTAAATCGCAATTCAGATACTCAAACCTATAATGGGTGCACTACCAATATATCCAATAACTATTATTTGATTTTTCCGATATCAATGGACTCATGGTTATTAATTGACCCTGAGTTTAGGTTGGCATTGGTTCTAGCACTTATGCATCAAGCCTTTAGTCCAAT
>CAZDNQ010001016.1:0-1655 GCA_964506605.1 uncultured Victivallis sp.
AGGCCCAGGACGAAGTCCTGCTGCCTTTGATCCGTGAGATCGTCGATGGACGGCTGACCTACGGCTACCGGCGAGTGTGCGCCCTCCTGAACCGGCGTCTTGTGGAACTGGGGCAAGCACGGGTGAACCACAAACGCGTGTACCGGATCATGCGGCTTCACGGCCTGCTTCTGGCCAGGAACACGGGCAACAGGCCCGAGCGTGATTTCGCTAACTGAAAATTCCCCCGCCTAGAGCAGGAACGAGCGCCGAAAAATCCCCCACCCAGACGGCTCTGGTAGGGTCGGTAGCGACAGGCTATCCGGTGACTACCGGAGGACTGGAGGGATGCTCACAATGGACCAGTATGAATACATTCGAACTGCCAAAAGGGTATACGATAAAAGTATCCGCGAAATAGCTCGCGAAACAGGCCATGATAGAAAGACCATCAAGAAGATTCTGCTAGGGAAGAACCTATCCTACACAGTCAGGGAAACGCAGCCATATCCCGTCCTTGGACCTTTCATAGATAAGATTGACAACTGGCTAGCCGCAGACAAGGAAGTTAATCCTAAACAAAGACACACGGCAGTAAGGATATATCATCGCCTTACTGACGAGTTCGATTTCAAAGGCAGTGAGACATCTGTCAGGCGATATGTCCGTGAAGCAAAAATTCGGATTGGTTTAAATGCTTGCAAGGCTTTCATCCCATGCGAGAAGAATATCGCATCAGAAGCCGAAGTTGATTGGGGAACTTCTGATATATATCTGCGCGGTGAACTGATCAAAGTGAAGATTTTTTGCATGCGTTCAAAGTATTCTGGGAAAATGTTTGTTCGTGCTTATCCTTGTGAACGACAACAAGCATTTTTTGACGGGCACATACATGCGTTCCATTTCTTGGGCGGTATTTTCAGAACATTGATCTATGACAACCTGACCACCGCTGTCGAGAAAGTCCTCAAGGGAAAGGACCGCCGTGAACAAAAAGAATTCATCAAGTTTCGTGCGCACTACAATTTTGAAGCCAGATTTTGCAATCCAGCCAGTGGGCATGAGAAGGGTGGTGTAGAAGGCCTTGTCGGGTTCTCAAGGCGTAATTTTCTTGTCCCTATTCCCCGAGTGGACAGTCTGGAGGAACTCAATGAGTACCTGCTCAGGCAATGCCTGTCCTATGGACTAAGACGTATTGATGGGCAAGACCATACTGTCGAAGAAATGTTCCAGGAGGAAAAAAGCGTACTCCTCTCCTTACCAGGTTCTGAATTTTCAAATATCCAGACACAAGATGGCAAGGTGAGCAGTTATTCCACCGTGAGAGTTGATTTTAATCGGTATTCTGTTCCGACAAAATATGCTGGGACGAAAGTCAATGTTCTCCTTTACGTCGATAAGATCGAAATCTATTTTGCCAATAAGCGACTGGCTGTTCATGAGCGAGTCTTCAGCAAGAACAAGTGGCAACTTGATCCAGATCATTACCTTGATCTTCTACAACAACGGCCTGGAGCTTTCGAGTCGGCCAGACCCATCCGAGCTTGGCGGCGTTCCTGGCCCCCCGCCTTCGAGCGGTTGCTTGAACGCCTGCGCCAGAAGAACGGTGAGTCGGCTGGGATTAAAGAGTTCGTGGCGGTGCTCATGCTGGTGGGGAAGCATGGCCAGGAAGAAGT
>CAZDNQ010001017.1:0-1654 GCA_964506605.1 uncultured Victivallis sp.
AAAGTCCACCCAAACGTCAGCCGGAAAGTGAAAGACCTGGAGAAAGTAATAAAGAGCTTCTTCAACCCAGTAACATTCTCGTTTCAATTCCTTACCGCAGCCGACCTGCTTGCGAGTGCACGGCGGAGCCCATCAAGTACGACTAGTCTTCGTCTGGCGGAAAATCCGATCTCGACCGGGCAGGAGGGGTTTGTGTGCCTCGTTACCCTGAGGGACTATCTTGCCTTCATTACCGACGATGACGGACATTTGCGCTCTAATCTGTTCGAGGGCAATGTCAGAGACTACCAAGGGAAGACTGAGGTCAACTTGGAAATAAGAAAAACTTTGGAAACAGTTGCACCTGAAGACTTTTGGTGGTTAAACAACGGCGTATCGATCATCTGCTCAAATGCCAGCCTTAGTGGCAAAATCCTCACCATCGAAGACGCTGAGATTGTTAACGGCCTTCAATCTTCGAGGGAAATCTACAACGCCCTTCATGATAAGGATTTATCGAATGAGCCACGTAACTTATTGGTCAGGCTTCTGAAGCCACAGACTCAAGAAAGCCGCGACCGAATTATCAAAGCGACGAATAGCCAGACCCCTATTCCAGCAGCCTCACTGCGAGCTACAGACAAGATACACAGAGACATTGAGGAGTACCTTTACAGCAAAGGATATTTCTACGACCGCCGTAAAAACTACTATAAAAACATTGGGAAACCCATCAAGAAGATATTCGGAATCCCCTTTGTGGCTCAAGCCGTGATGGCATGTGCTCTAACCGAGCCCGCAAATGCCCGTGCACGTCCTTCAAGCTTGATTAAGAGTGAGGAAGCTTATAAACGAATCTTCAATTCCGATTACTCTCTTGATATTTACTTGAAATGTCCCATTATTGTTCAGACAGCCTCAGATGCACTAAAGGACAGCGACAGAGACGATTATCGGATGCATCTCAACAATATGCTTTTCTATGTAGCCGCTCTTTGGTCGTTGCGGAAGACTGGTCTTCCACACCCAAGTGTTCAACAAATCGCTGGTATTGACATATTGGAACTAAACCCCGAGTCGTTGCTATCAGTCGCGCAAGATGTTTGGGATGAGTATTCTAAGTTAGGAGCGAGCGACCAAGTAGCTAAAGGCGTGGAACTTGGTAAGACTCTGGTTGGAAAATATCGCCAACATGCAGTCGAGGCAGTAAAAAATCGATAATTCGTTCGAACATCAGTGCGCACACGACCGTCGCCGCCTCTCGTATATGAAGCAATTGCAGCATAGAACAGTGTTCGTGGGGAGCAAGGTTTTTTTAAAGCTGCTCAGCGGGTGGCACTCCGCGCAGACCAGAAAACGGCTCCAACTGATGGGCTGGAGCACGAGCAAGCTCGCGCTCCAGCCCGCAGTTGATCCGCCGGCCCGTTAGTCCGCTCTTAAATAATCACTACACAGATTTACAGTGTGTCTCCCTGTAGGAAAAATCAAGATGAGTGATAAGTCACCATTATTCGTAAGTGCCCTTGAACTTTTGGCTCATGCTACTGAATTGTATGCGAGTGGCCATCCTAAAAAATATAAATTTGTAATTCTTCACCTTGCCAATTCTATTGAGCTTATACTCAAAGATTGCTTGATAGATCATGGGGTTACTATTTATAAGAATCCAAAAGAG
>CAZDNQ010001018.1:0-1650 GCA_964506605.1 uncultured Victivallis sp.
CACGGGATTCAAGACCGGTGCAGGGCCCGATGATCCGATCGACAATTATCCCCTCAGCGGGAAATATGAGTGGTACGACAATCTTGTGTTCCCCGACGAGAAGGACTACGGCTATCTTGGTAACAGGAGGACTACGACTGAGAACGGATTCTGGTTCTTCATGATGGCTCCGTCGAGGATCTATGTCCCGCACTACCAGAGCGGACCTGCAGCTGCGAGGGTCAAGCTGTATGAGATAAGGGACGTGGAAAAATATTATCCGAAGATAAATCTTCCTGAAGGGGAGCCTCAGAGAGTTCTAATGGCCGACTGGGAGCGCCAGCCCGAGGCGTTTCCCGAGGACGTGATGAGGCATGCGAAATTCATAGGCCTCAACATGATCAGTCCGGTGATCCAGAAATGGGCGGGCACTGCATTCTGGCCGACCAAGCTGGGTTTCAGGCAGGAGGATCCGCTGGTCTCGTTCGCCGGGCTTCCGGAAGGGCAGACCGCCAAGACCTGGGATGAATATCTTGCGGCTTCCGCAAAAGTCGGAATAAAGATAATGCCGCGCGTCGAATATGGCGGAAGTCCTTCTCTTCCGAAAGAGGCGATCGCGATCGGGCCGGATGGCAACAAGTCCGGCGTCGGACGTTTTGCGACCTGGGGCGCGAACCTGCTCAATCTCGCGACCTGGGAGGAGTTCTCGACGATCATAGACGAGCTTGTCGCCGAGAAGATAAAGGACAACCCGCAGATCGCAGGTGTCCTCTGGCGCATGAGGAACGACCGAATGGTCATCAGCTACGGCGAGGAGGACGTGAAGCTCTTCTGCAAGGAGACCGGAACCAAGCTTCCCGATTTCGAAAAGGACGAACCTGAACCTGAAGCGAAGGCTGACGCCAAGGCCAAGGACGCGAAGAAGGCTCCGGCTGGAAAGAAGAAGAAGGAGAAGGGGCCGGTCAATCCATATTCAGAGTGGGCGGCAAAGGGCGAGATCGCGAAGCAGTACCAGGACTGGTGGCACAGGAAACGCCTTGAGTTCCATAAGAAGCTCGTGGCGAAACTGCAGTCGATCAGGCCTGATCTCAAGCTCTACTACTACAACTGGGACGAGGACGGCTGGAACCTGGGATTAAGCGGCAACGCGACAAACAAACCGCAGGATTGGACAGACATGTATGATGTCAACAAGTCGGCAGAGTTCCACATGAAGAGGACCGAGGAGAGGAAGAAGTTCAGCGACCAGGACTACCTCGACATGCTTAAGAAGATGCCGCTGCAGCACGACAAGGTGCAGATGGAGCTCTACCGTGATGTGAAGGGGATGGTGTTCTTCGCGCCGATCCACTGGAGATATCTTGCCGACAACGATCCTTATATAAACTATTTTCAGACCGGCGACGGACTGGCGATGTGCAACATGTTCAACTACGAGGAGAAGAAGAGGTGGAACGTGCAGGGACACAATCATGAGTCATGCGAGATGACGCCCGCCGGTCCCGCATTCTCGATGGCGGAGGAAGTGCTCTGCTGCTTCCACGGCGATCCTGATGTGATAACCTGCACCACGTATACCTATGGACGCGGGTTCATCGATGCGCACCGTCGCTTCGCCCAGGCATTCCTGGCGCTTCCGGCTACAAAGGGGACAGTGGTGAAGAATGAAAA
>CAZDNQ010001019.1:0-1645 GCA_964506605.1 uncultured Victivallis sp.
ATGAGATCCAGGCACTTCTCCGCCTGCGACGGCGAATCGACAACCGGATCGATGAGGAGCGCCTGCAGCAGGAGCCTCTTCGATTTTTCAGCATATGCCTGAACCAGCAGCTTCTGGATCGCGTTCTGCTGCCTGATCATCGCGGCGAACCCCTCAGGCAGCTCCCCTACTGTCTCAGGATGCGCGCCATCCCTGTCAAAGACGGCAGGCACCTCGATGCAGGCGTCCTTTGCGAGGTTCGCAATGTATCCGCCGGTGTTGAGGACGTTCACCGCGTTCCTCCACTTCTTCCTGTCCAGGACCATGTCGCCTATCGCAGGCACCGCAAGCTCGCCGGACGGACAGACGAACTTGTCGTCGAGCTTCCTTTTGCCGATGACATAGTCGTCGACACGGTGGCAGTGCTCGCTCTTCAGGAAGCTTTCAACATCGAATCCGTGCGGGCTGCCCCAGGAGGCGTATACATCTTCTGCAACCATCGGCCTGTTCCAGCCGAAGACCTTCCTGTTCTCGACGCCGAACAGCCAGCGCGGCTCCACAAGCTCATGCGCATAACCGATGTATTCGCCCTCGTGGTCCGCGGAGACAATTCCAACTACGCCGAACTTCTCGAACAGGTGCCTGGACACGTCGTTCCCGAGCAGTTCCGGTTTTTCCGCCAGCCTCTTCTCGAACTCCCTCCTAAGATCCCTGCCTGTCTTCCTGTCGGAAATTTTATAGTACGTGAAGAAATGGTTCATTCCGGCGGAACGGATGTCCAGCTCCTCCGCTTTCCTACCGAGCACCTGGCATACCTTGTGGATGAGGCCGTAGAAACCGTGGCACATCCCGACGGCGCGCACCTTGGTAAGCTTCAGGATTGCGGTAAGTATCCTGGCCTCTGGATTCGTGAAGTTGATGAGGGTGGCGTCAGGACAGATCCTCTCGATGTCCCTGCATATCGGGATGATGATGTTGAAGTTCCTGAGCGCATGGAAGAGCGCGCCAGGCCCGCCGTTCTCGCCGAACACATGCCTCATGCCGAAGCTGAAGGGAATCCTGAAATCCTGTTCCCACAGCTCCATCCTCTTCACGGCCACGGACGTTATCACGAAATCGGCGCCCTTGAGCGCGATCTTCCTGTCGGTCTCGGCCGAGAATTTCACCTTCGACTTCTTGAATTCAGCGACCCTCTTCGCGTAATTGCACATCACCTTGAGGCGCTTCCCGTCAATGTCCACCAGCACCACATGGATGCCAACCGCTGAAACAAGCTCCTTCTCCAGCACGATATCGTTCACAACCCTCCTGGCGAAATCCTTGCTGCCTGCACCTATCAGCACGATCTTGATATCATTCTTCATGGTATTTCCTCCATATCCTAAGTTATTTTCCAAGTTCCTTTTCCGCCGCTCCGACTATCCGCACAAGCTCCTTCTCAAGGTCGTCCGGCACAGGCTGCGGCTCATGCGTGGAGAGCAGCTTCTCCTTGCGAAGTTCGCACACCCCGCCGAGATCGCATGCTCCCTTCGTCTTCCAGGCATCATAGAAGTTCCTGTCAAGCATTTCCGGGAACCATAGCTCGTCCCTGAAATGCTCCGCCGTATGCATCTTGTCGATGAACGTCCCCTTCGGTCCGGATTCCACCATCACATCGAAACCGAAG
>CAZDNQ010001020.1:0-1642 GCA_964506605.1 uncultured Victivallis sp.
TCCATTCCGAGGCGGGAAGGGTCAGGAAGTCCGGATTTTTGGGAGCCGTTACCTGTGACAGTCCAACCAGCACACCAAGCGAAGCAACCAACATCATGTTGCGTGTTTACCTGATCGAAGGCAGTTTGCGAAGTGGGATGGGAAGAGATTAAGTATGGGATGCAATGTGGCCATGCGAGAAGCCGATAACCGGGTCTCAGGCCTATAGCAGGCCTATGTAAGGCCTATGTAAGGCCTATTAACATATATTTATAGGCCTGATATAGGCGTGTGATAGGCGTCTGAAAGGCGCGAAACCAAGATCTGCGGATGGCAGTTGGTGGGCAACCGTTTCAGGTACTTGGACGAGAAGACCGCGATCCTTCACGGCGTTCAGAATGGCGGGACAGGGACGAGAGGGTGACGAGAGGTGGGAGATGCTGGGCAGCTTCGGACATGAACCCGTGCTACTTGCAGTGTCACGGGACACTCATGCTGGTGGAACGGGCAAGTAATGAATGTGTGATAAACAAACGCTCAAATTTGCGCTCTTCTATCGAGAGACTGACGAGTGTTATATATGCTTGTCTGACAATACGGAAGCGAAACTTCTCCCATGACTGGTGCTAAAAAAGAACATGCATATAAGAGCCTTGGCTTAAGTAGATATGCAAAAGTATCGTATATGCAGGTTGATCAGTGGGTAAAGTAAACATAGTAGTTGACACAATCTGAGGGCATTTTGAAGGATCAGCATTATAGTCAGGAAATACCCAGCATCCCGCCATCCAATACTGAATTCCACATGAGTCGCAGACAAATGGCGTTACACATGGCGTTGACTGCCAAAGATAAGCTCGCAGCAAACCTCTACTACTGTGCACTCATGGCTTTAAGCCAGAACCAGAATCCTTGTCGATTCATCATCGCAGGACATCTCATCCGAGAATTGATCGACGGACTTCCTAGGTTCCTGGATTGTTCACAACCTAAAAAACCTGAGGAAGTCAAGGATATGGTCAACAATCTTAGAGCAGTTTGGTGCAGATGTAATGCCAGTAAGCAAGAAAATTGGGATAAAACAGTTAATAATGCTCTAGTAAAATTCATCAAAGAAGCAAAGAAGTTCTTTGATTGGTATGAAAGAGAATGCCCAGATCGTAGAGAGCGTAATGTGAATCTTGTTCGGAATCTTGATCCTTCTGAGCACAGATTGCCTTCTCAGCTAGAACAGATGCGCGCAGATGAGTGGCGAGACTATCAACATTATTTTTGCGGCGTGTTGCATCTCGGTGACCCTAGGGAATTCGAGCAAAGGCTTGACGCGTTGGAAATATGCTTGATTGACGCGTTAGTTCCGCGCACGTTTGAGGAGTTTGATCAAATAGATAAGCTTCTTTCTGGAGTAGAAGAATGATCAAAGAAGAGACTGTTCGCAGAGCAATCGATCTCATAAAGAAGCGTCGTGCGAATTATGAGCACTTCTTTGCTAAATTGGATTCTCCAGACTGGATTGATCCGCTGTTTAAGGAAGGTTTCTTTAAAGATCCTCCTGATGTGATAGATGAAGGAACTTACATTAACTTGCCATTTTGGCCAGAATCGCAATTTCTTGCGAGGATTGCCGGCAAAGCCCCAGATAGGGTGGTTGACTTGTTCCTGA
>CAZDNQ010001021.1:0-1641 GCA_964506605.1 uncultured Victivallis sp.
ACCGATGGACTGCCCCACCAGCTCTTCTCTCCTTCTATCTCTATAGGGAAAGTATCCTCTGTTATATTCTCCTTTATGTTCGGGATGTTCCATTTTGTCAGGTCCAGGGCGTTCCCGTCGAAGTTGTCCTCGAAAGTCATCGTCCACTTGCCGTCCACCGGGGGCTTCTTCCCCAGCCATTCAGGAAGCGCCGGACCCTTCGATGCGAAAGCCTTCACCGAGTCGAGGCTTATCTTCTTCTCCTCGCCGTTCTGTTCGGTGAACACCAGGAGGCCGACGACATCGCTGCTCGAGAAGATGAAGCCGGATTCCTTGACTTCTCCATCCCATATCTTGTCGGTGACGAACGGAACGGTTACGGTCTTCTTAGCGCCTGCTTCAATCGTGGCGTCCGCTGTCGCGCAGTGTTTGGAGCCGTTTGCATTGTTGTTGTCGACCCTGCAGAATATCCTTGCGGGCTTCGCACCCGTGTTCGTCAATGTGAATTCAACCTGGGTGCAGTCGGATAAATCCCAAATCACGCCTTCCGGCGTCTTGAAGAATGCGCCCGGCCATTTGTCCTTCGGGTCGGTCGAGAATGTGATCTGCGCGGATTTCCCCGCAATTGCAGTCTTCGTGCCGCGGTTCTCTATCCTGTCTTCCGGATATCCTTCGCCAAGCGCGAGGAAAACTCCGTCCTTCGGCTTTATTCTTTCCACAGCCCCCTTGGGCTTGTCGCCGGCCTTGCCGGCGGCACGTACCGCATCGACCCTGAACTTGATCTCCTTCTTCGGCTTTGTCGTAAAGAGCATGACCATGCTCACCTTCGACGGATCGAGCTTGAACCCCGGATTGCCCCAGGAATATCCGAAGGTCACCTTTGCGGTGCCGGACTTTCCTGGCCCAAGTGCAAGGTTCTCGCCGTTCCACGGATTCGTCTGCCAGTCGCCGGGATTGTCGACCCTCAGGCATATCGTGATCTTCTCGTCGGACAGGTTGGTGACGTCCGCTTCGACCCTGCCGTTCTGCGAAAGGTCCCAGGCTGCACCTTCAGGGGCGATCTTCACGCCGGGATAGCCGTTGGTGCCGGGGGTGTTGGTGACTTCCAGCACGTTCCCGTTCAGACCGCCGATGATCGCGAACTTCGTGTCGGGCCCGTTGTCAGTTATCCTTTTTGCGGAGTCCGGATTCTTGAAATCGATCAGCAGCTTGTCCTCCGCTGCGACGGAGAGAACCGCCAATGCACATGAGGCTGCGAACAGTGTCTTGATTTTCATGTTTCCCTCTTCCCTTTCCTATTTCTTCATATATATGTCAATGTTTCCGTTTGCTATATCTATTTCCGCGTTCCTCGTGCCGCCCACATGGGAGTCCATGAAGAGCACATTGGTGGAGTTAAGATGCCTGTATCCGACCTGATTTGCAAGATACTGGAAATTGCCGATGCTGTTGCCTCCTGTTGTGTCGGCCATTATGAGGAGCCTTGAAGGATTCCCTGCGGATGTGACAGGCTTGTAGGTCTTGGAGATGAAAGGCGTATCGTCCGGCGCGGTAGGGGATGCCGGAACATCGTCCTTGCTTCGGTAGTCTATCGAGGAATTGAAGCCGGGGAAGGGCCAGTCGCTGTTGTTGTAGCCGATGCCGACACCCATCTTGCTTCCG
>CAZDNQ010001022.1:0-1640 GCA_964506605.1 uncultured Victivallis sp.
CTGGCTGCAGTCCCATCCGAAGATAAAAAAAGTTATTTATCCCGGTCTACCGAGTCACGAACACCATGAACTGGCGAAAAAGCAGCAGACAGGATTCGGAGCAGTCGTCAGCGCATACCTTGACGGAGGATATGACGAGGCGAAGAAGTTCTGCGAGAAGCTGAAAATCTTCATGCTCGCGGAAAGCCTCGGTGGTGTAGAATCACTGATCTGTTATCCCGTTAAGATGTCCCATGCCGTCCTTTCCGAAGCTGAACGCCAGAGACAGGGAATCACTGCAAACCTTGTCCGTCTCTCTGTCGGCATTGAGAACAAGGAAGACCTGAAGGAAGATATTACACAGGCACTGGAATGACATCTCCAGATGACGGGGCATGTTATAATTTGTATATTTTCCCTCTATGTTCTACATCCATATACTTATCCATACCCTATTTCCTGCGTTTATGAGAAAAACTTAATGGGATAATCTCTTTACATACTTCACATTTGGCGGAATGGTCGGAAAATTTAACTTCGGAAAGATTGGCGACACGGAGAACCCAGTCCACAAGTTCACCATGACAAACAGAACTTCTGGATTGATGCCGGAAAGACGATGCCGGGAGAGACCAGGAAGCTTTCATTCAAGGTGGAAAACAAGGGACTACTCGACCTGAGCAAGTACGAGACCAATCCTGCAAGGGACGTAATCACGAGATATCTGGAGAAGAACAAAGGGCGCGAGCTCGTGAGAATATTCGAGCTGTACCAGAAGATGTCACGGAGTAGCAGGAACAAGCTGCTTAAATACGCAAATTCGCTGGCGAGATAGGATCAAGTGGTCGAAACAGGACGTGTTGAACGGCAAAATACTGATGGGGCTGCTATTCCTGGGACTTGCTGTGTTGATGCTGTTTCTATGATGGATACTAGATCCTCTAGGCGGACTTCAGGAATTTATTCCTACATGTTCCATTCACACCGGCGCTTTGCATTTTGCATCTCCACTGCTATTCTTAAGCATCTTTAAAAAATAAATCTCAAGGGGGAAATTATGGCGAAGAAAGCAAACTCGAAGTTCATGGCACCGGTGACACCCAGCGCGCTATTGGCGAAGATCGTAGGCGCAAAGGCGATTCCAAGGACGGAAATCACGAAGAAACTCTGGGCCTACATCAAGAAGAACGGTCTCCAGGACAAGAAGAACAAGCGTATGATCAACGCCAATGAGAAGCTCAAGCCTATCTTCAAGAAGGACCAGGTCTCGATGTTCGACATGACCAAGCTTGTAGCCAAGCAAGTTTCATAAGATCAGATTCATTTTGAAAAAATGGGACGGGCAATGCCGTCCCTTTCTTATTTCAGGATCTCATAGTTGTGCACCCAGACAGTTCTACAGTCCTCGCCGAACGCAGATGAAAACCGGCCCCCTCCTGCGAAGAGGCCGGTTCTCATCCATTTTATTCCACGTCCTCGGAAGCTGTCGCATCCGAAAGTCCAAGGATCTCCTTTAAGGAATCCTTCCATCTGATCTTTCCGTCTGCTCCCCACTTCCCAAACAGCGCCTTTGCCAGTGTTTCAGTCTGGACATCCTTGAGTTTTGCAGCCGCTTCAATGTGCCGTGCATCCCCGAAACCGTTCCACTTGAGTCTTGTCTC
>CAZDNQ010001023.1:0-1639 GCA_964506605.1 uncultured Victivallis sp.
ATCCTTGAATTGAGGGCGAGGCCTTTCTGTTCGGAAAGCGGTTTCATCATGAGGAGTGTTTCCCTGATCAGTGCGGATACGTCTGTTTCCGCGAAGGATGGCTTGAGGACGCCTGCATCAACCTTCGCCACTTCGAGGAGGTCTGAAATGAGGTCGAGGAGATGTTCGGCGGCGGAAAGTATCCTCTGCGAATGGGCGAGGAGCTTCTGGTCTCCGTCGGGCGCCTGGCATTTCTTGATTATGAGTTCGGAGAATCCGATGATTGAGTTGAGAGGTGTTCTTAGTTCATGGCTCATGTTGGCGAGGAAGCGGTCCTTGTGCCTGTGGGCATCCATAAGCTGGGCGGCCTTGTCCTCGAGCTCGCGGTTGATCTTCTCCAGTGCGAGCTTCTGCTGTTCGAGGCGCTTCGCCATCAGGTTGAAGTCGTGCATGACGCTGCCGATCTCGTCCTGGCGTATGTCCTCGAAGCGGTGCGCGAGGTTTCCGGAACTGATCTCCCTGGTGCCCTCGCTGAGTTCACGGAGCGAACTCCGAAGGATGTGGCCGAACAGGAAGGACGCGGCAACGCTGAATATGGCGGTAAGAACAAAGAAGAGGATCAGCAGGTACTGGAGGTTGCTGAAGAAGTAATGGCTCTGACTCTGCCAGATGCCGGCATGGTCCATCTCGATCCTTAGAATGTTCTGGAGTTTTTCCTGGATGCCGTTGAGCGTTACGCTGATCTGCGCCATGTCGTCGCCTGCCAGCTGGGGATCCGTGAAGTACGTCCCCATGTCCGACAGCAGCGCCTCCGCCACGGACGAGAGCAGCAGTGTCTCGAACTGCAGGTCGGTCGTCGGCGACGTGGGAGGCATGGCTCTTTCAGACTCTATCCTGGCGAGGTGGCTGATCGTCTTCCGGAAAGAGGCTGTCTGTTCGTTGAAGGCTGTGCACTTGTCGGCGGAAGGTGATATGAGTATTGCCTTCGCAGACGAGTCCAGGATGTTCAGTTCGCTGCGGCAGGAGAGAAGGGCGTCGACATATGAGCGTTCGTGATCGGCATATGATTTGGCCTTGCTGATCTCCCCTTTGCCGATATAGATGAGCGCCGAACAGAAAAATATTGTGATCAGGATGTATGCTGAAAATATCATCCGCCGGAGGGATTTGTGGCTGAGCCTTGGCTTCATTTACTGCCTGCCTCCCCGGTGGATCTGCTTTGAAACGATGAGAAGGTGATTGTTTCAGGGGCAGGAGTTCCAATTGAAAGCATGAAGCGGGCAGGGGAACCTGGCTTGAGGCTGATGTCATCGTCTGCGCCGGTGTCCAGTTTTCTCGCGAACTCGACGGTCCAGAATCCATTCTCCCAGGAGCCTTTCGCCCTGACGTCTGCGATGCTGCCTTCCGGCATCCTCTGGTGGAAGCGTGTGAGGGTGTCGCCCGCCATTGATACGGAATACCAGCTCTGCCAGCATGATATGCCCTGGTCAGGAATGAATTCAAAAGAGGGGGCGGGGGAAATATTCCTGTTGACGGCATGATAGTCGTCTGCATATCCGGACGGATCTGTGCGCGCCGAACGCCATATCCATAAGTCAGCGCTCGAAGGATGCATGCCGGGGGGTGCGTCTGCAGGGAATTCAGACCAGAAGATCAGGAG
>CAZDNQ010001024.1:0-1627 GCA_964506605.1 uncultured Victivallis sp.
TGATCTGGTCGCGGGTGAGCAGGTGTATGATGAGCGGTACAAGCACGACCGCCAGCGCTGCCAGGAAATATGGTTTCAGGAATGGCATTATACCAGCTTGCTCCTTCTAAACAGATATTCCGATAGCGCGACATCCAGCGGCTTCCGCGTGTCGAACAGCTTGTACTCGGCCTTGATGTCGGCGCAGCCCTTCTCGTAATGCGTGAGGAACCTGCGGAGCTGCTCCTTATATATGGGCCTGGCGCCTTCCGGTGAGACAAGCGCCTTCTCCCCGGTCTCCATGTCCGTGAACTCCGTCATCGTGTCGAACGGGAATGTCAGTTCCGCCGGATCCATTATATGGAACACCAGGATGTCGTGCCCCTGGAACTTGAAATGCTGGAGCGCGGAAAGGACCTTGTCGGGGTCGTCCATGAGATCGCTTATCAGGAGCACCATGCCGCGCCGCTTGATGCCGTCGGCCAGCTCGTTCAAAGGTCCGGAAATGTTCGTGTCGCCGCCCGCCTTGAGGTTCTCAAGCTCGGTCAGCATGTGGGTCAGATGGCTCTGCCTGAGCCTCGCCGGAAGCATGGTCCTTATCTTCGAGTCGAACACCATCAGCCCGGCGGCGTCGCGCTGGCGCATCATGAAATATGAGAGGCACGCGGCGATGCAGCTGCCGTATTCCAGCTTGCTCATGCCGTCCGGATCGGACTTGTACGCCATCGATGCCGAGGCGTCGAGCAGGATGTGGCAGGCGAGGTTCGTCTCCTCCTCGAACTGCTTCACATAGTAGCGGTCGCTCTTGCCGAAGACCTTCCAGTCGATGTGCTTGATGTCGTCGCCCGGCGCATACTGGCGGTACTCCGCGAACTCCACGGAAAATCCGCGGAACGGGCTCCGGTGCAGCCCAAGTATGAAACCTTCGACTATCGTCTTCGCCAGAAGCTGCATGTTGTTGATGTGGGCGAGGACGTTGAAATCAAGATGTCGGCTCTTGCTCATTTAGTTTCCTTTAATGGAACGCCGGTCTCCAGACCGGCCTTGATTGCCGACCTGGAGGTCGGCGCTCCTTAATTCCTACAGCCCGCTCTTCGGCGTCGGCACGGCCTCCAGGAGCTTCTTTACTATGGTCTCGGAAGTCATCCCCTCCGACTCCGCCCTGAAGTTCGTAAGTATCCTGTGCCTCAGCACAGGCAGCGCCACGGACTGCACGTCGGCGATCGACACATGCGGACGTCCCGCAAGCACCGCCCTCGCCTTCGCCCCGAGGATCAGATAATGCGACGCTCGTATCGATGCGCCCCATGACACATATTCCTTTATGAACTCAGGAACGCCCTTCTCGCCCGGACGGCTCTTAGACGCCAGCGAAACAGCGTATTTTATGATGGGCTCGGCGACGGGCGTCTGGCGGACGATGTCCTGGCACGCCAGCAGTTCGACGCCGTCTATGCACTTCGCGATCTCCTCGGTGTGCGAGCTCGTGGTCGAATTCACGACCGCGATCTCCTGGTCGCGCGGCAGATAGTCGATGATCAGGCTGAACATGAACCTGTCCTGCTGTATCGCCGGCAGCGGATACGTCCCTTCCTGCTCGATCGGGTTCTGTGTCGCAAGCACGAAGAACGGCTCCTCGAGATGGAGC
>CAZDNQ010001025.1:0-1626 GCA_964506605.1 uncultured Victivallis sp.
GGCAGCATTCTTGCATTTTTTCATATTTTCCTTTATTTATGGAGCGCCGTCGTCACTCCGGGTATAATTCGTTGCCGGCAAGATGCCGGCGCTCCGTTATATTCTTTCATAATTCCTGATTTTCTTCTCGCATTCGTTCGAAGTTGGAACTTCGATATTCAATGTTCGAAGTTCATTTTCTCTCTTCGCCTACACTCCGTTACTCCGTTACTCCGATTCGCCGATTCTGTCACTTCGCCGCCCAGAGGCAGCCCCTCCTGAGGATCTCCTTCGCCTCCGGCACATCGAAATCCTTGGCGACATGGCCGAGAGAGGTATAGAACACCTTTCCTTTTCCAAACATGCGCTTCCAGACCACCGGCATCACAGTGCCCTTGATCCAGTCGATGCCCTCGTGCTCTCCGCAAAACGTGGTCGTGGCAAGCACTTCGTTGCCCGGATCAGTATGCATGTAATACTGCTCGGACTTCATTTTGAAATCCTTGATCCCCTTGACGATCGGATCATTCTGCTTCGCCTTGACGATGTTGACCTCGTATTCGACGATTCCACCGGGATGGGCCACCCACTGTCCACCCGTCATGAACTGGTAGCCGGTATTGTTACGGAACGAGTCGCACATCCCACCGTGCCAGCCGGCGATGCCGACGCCGCTCTTCACGGCGTTCATGAGCCCCTTCTCCTGCTCGCCTGTGATCTGCCCCATCGTCCACGTGGGGACGACAAGGCTCAGCGCCATCATCTTCTTCTCGTCCAGATAGCTGTCGAGGGTCGCCGAAACTTCTACTTCAAAGCCTTCCTTCTTCAGCACTTCAGCGGCAACTTTTCCACACTGTTCGGGCTCATGGCCGTTCCATCCGCCCCATACGATCAAAGCTTTCCTAGTCATTTCAATTTCCTTTTTTTTGTTGGTCGTCGGTCTTCAGTCGTCGGTCTTCGGAAAGAAGACACGCTAAAGCTGTGAACTCCAACATTTATTTATCAAACTGTATTCTGTTATTCTTCTTTCATTCACTTCTTGCATCCATTCGATATTCGATGTTCTCCGATACTCCGTTTCGCCGGTTCGTTCTTCAGTCCAACTCCCCCTTCTGCAGCCCGAGAGGCAGAGCTTCCGGCTTCGCGCAGGTGCTCTTGAGGGCGACATGCCTGCCGCTCTTCGAGGATTCCTCGAACGCCAGCATGACATCGAGCACGTGGAACGCGAGATCTCCGCTGCAGCGGTTGACGCGCTTGTTCTGGATCGCCTTGACCATGTCGGCGACGCCTATGCTGCGCATGTTGTCGGCGTAGCCGTGCGAAAGCGGGATCTCCTGCCAGTCGGAGCCTGGCTTGGAGAGCTTCACAGGTCCGCCGAACCCATTGGGATCCGGAACCTTCAAGCTTCCGGCAGTACCATATAACTCTATGTTGGAGTGGTCGTGCTTCCACACGTCGAAGCTCATCACCACCGTTATGACTGCTCCATTCGCGAACTCAAGCACGCCAGCCTGGTGCGTCTCAACTTCAACCGGCAGCATCTGTCCGTAGAGCTCCTTGCAGGTGGCGAACCTTTCATCATACGCCCTGGAAGTGCAGGCGCAGATCCTCTTCACAGGTCCGAGGAGGTTTACCAGGGCGGTGATG
>CAZDNQ010001026.1:0-1611 GCA_964506605.1 uncultured Victivallis sp.
AAGCATGTCGAGGGACGACCCCTGGTCGACCCCGCAGATCCCCATGTGCCCGAAGATGTCTGCACCTGCGGAAGCTCCAAGCGCGAGCGTGACTCCGCTCTCCAGGCCTGCCTGCGCGTCCGGCCTCTTCGAATCCGTGAGCCCGACATTTATGTAGACAGGCAGGCCGTAATGCTTGCCCATCTGCGTCATCGCCACTCCGAATATCGCCTGTTCCGGACCGCCGAATATCAGCTGCGTCGTCGACATGTCGAACGCGTGGCAGATCCCGCCGTAGCATACCGGCATCCCTTCCTTTACGAGCTGGGTGATGCATATTCCAGCCAGTATCTCGGCGTTCTCCTGCGCCATCGTCCCTGCGAGAGTCGCAGGCGCGGAAAGACCTGTCTGCGCCATCGGCCCGACCGGCACCGGCATGTTCAGCTTCGATGTCTCATAAAGCAGATCGATCCCGTTGAACGGAAAAGCCAGCGGGCTGATCGGCTCCAGGAAAGGATAGCAGATCGGCTTTTCAACTGCCTCCTTGACGCCCCCCCTGACAGCCACCACGATCTCGTTCAGATATTTCGCCGAAGCCCTGTCATGGAACCAGAACGTCACCGGCTTGGTCGTATTCCTCAGCATTTCCGCAAACACCGCTACGCATCTCCATTCCACAGGAAGCTCGTGCGGATCTGACATCGCGCCCGGTATCCCTATGCGTGGCAGGGCGTCCGCGAGCCGTACCGCCTTTGCGACATCCGCAAGCGTGGCATATCTGCGAGCTTCGCAAGGCTTTTCGATCCACAGCGCCTCGCCCGCGGATGAGTTGTAGTTCCTGCAGCCGTATCCGAACGACGCAGTCATGGAAGTATCACGTCCATATAGCACATATTTTTTTCCGGCGGTCCCGAGGCATCTCCGCACCAGCTCCTCCGGGATGAAGACCTGTTTCGCGGCGAAATCCACCTTCGCTCCGGAATCCCTGAACCTTCCGAGCATCTCGTCATGCGGGACATGCACTCCTATCTCCGTGAGTATCCTCATCGAGACTTCGTGTATCTTCCTGATCTGTCCTATGTCCAATGCCTGGCTTATCATGTTGTCCTCACAGCTTATAATTCATCGCCGTATCGCGCATCGCCAAAAAATTCTCCAGCGGCACGATGTCCGAAACCTCGGTGCTCGAACCGACAAGTATCCTGCCTTCCGTATCCTCGATCGCCCTGGTCACAGCATCGGCGACCTGCTGCGGCGTGCCTTCCGGGAGAAGATGCGTCACGTCTATCCCGCCCGCGAAAAACAGTTTTGGATATCTCCTGTGGAGATCCTCCAGATCCATTCCGGCGTTGACATCTATGGGATTCAGGATGTCCGCGCCCGACCTTACAATGCTGTCCAAGATCGGATTTATATTGCCGTCCGAATGGTACATGACCAGTTTTCCCCTGGCGTGCACAGCATCTGAAAGCCTCTTCACCCTCGGAAAGAACTCCCTGTCCAGCCAGTCCGGACTGAACATCGGCCCGCTGTTGAATGCAATATCCTCGCCGATGAACACCGCGCCGCAGGGATCATCCTCAGGCAGGAGCTCGACCCATCTGCATGCCTTCTCGGTGAAGAGCTCGAGCT
>CAZDNQ010001027.1:0-1596 GCA_964506605.1 uncultured Victivallis sp.
TAAAGTAGAGTTCTCCCGCCCTCATAATCCGTTGGTCCTGAAGTTCAAATCCTAGTTGCCCCACTCTTTTCGATCGCCTTCACAATACAGTTCCAATTGGTTTGTATTCCTTTTCTACCATGCTCTTACAGCAGAATGAAGCATTATGTCGGAACTTTTGTCAGGTTCCATCTCTTTCATGAAAAAGAGGGGTGGAGTCGATTTCTCTTGAGCTACAGCGGTCTATTTCGAGCATACTTGCATCACCATTCTGACCGGAAATGGAGGAGTTTATGATCGATTTAGGATCTCGCTTAATGAAGCAAGCATTTCAGTATGGTAAGGAACTTAAAGGGAATTACCTTCGGTGGCATGTTCTGCCTTGATGCGACCTACTTTGAACAGGATCGTTGCTGACCCTATAGGTCGGACATTTTTATGCTACTTTTTGCATGATACTGGGGATCATCTGCTTCTAGTAAGTCTGATCGCCGCTTCTTCCGTCAAACTATCTTTGGCCTGCAACATGATGGAACTCCTGATAATGCCGCTTGTATCGAGCTTTGCTGCAAGATTGAGCAATTCGTCGGGTGTCATGGCCGTCCTTTCTTTGGCTCTCCTCGCAGCTTCTTTTACTATCGTATCGCTGGCATCAAACATAGCAGTATCTCTGGTAATGCTGTTGGTAGTGAGCTTTATCGCAAGATCGAGCAATTCATTCGGTGTCATGGATTGATTTTGCACGGCATTGTTTGCAAGGCTTGTTATTGACTGTTCTCTGGCCTTCAAAATAGCAGGGGTGCGGGGCATCTGAGCTATCCTCTCTGCCTGCGTGAGCAATTGGTTGCAAACGGTTTGGGTGGATGCTACCTCCGGATTGGACGAGGAGGAGAGCTGTCGTATTTTCCTGTTGTGGTTCCACTCGAGCACATGGCCAATGAGCGCTGAAACTCCGCCGACGACGAGAGACAATCCACCCGTTCCAATGCCCAGAAGAACCGCAATGGCGACGGCTTTTGCCTTAGAATCGGCCCCCGTTTGTAACCCAAAACACGTCCGTGCAACACTTAGAAAGCCTTGAGCCTGGACGCTTGGGTTAGCCTGATGACCCATGTCAGGTGGAATCATATTATTGCCTCTTCTTCAACTTGTGCTTACAAGTAACAAAAAATGTTTTTTTGCACAAGGGATTAAAAACAGAGCAGATAATTATGGTCATCATGCGACAAGTTGCATGAAAATTTTCGAACTATAGAGGTAGCGAGCTTGCTGACCTTGCTGACCTTGCAAGGGGCGAACATGCCTTTACATCTATAGATCGATTGCTTGAAGCGAAGAGAAGAAAGGTTTATGGAAGCGCGATACTTGCTAGAGAATTGGATAAGCTAAAACAGGGCTGAAGCTGTTTATGAAAAAATTGCCGGACATTGATTTCATGTCAGGATTCTTGTTAGAGGAGGAATGGAAATGAAAGCGATTGAAGGCGCCTAATTCAGCAGCCCACATGGTTCTTTGTGAGGCGAGTCAGTCTCGTTTAGGCTGTTACGTGCTACCGCGCTTTTCTGGGACGACTATGATGATATTTCTAAAAGCCCCGATGATCTAGTAGGTTGGTAT
>CAZDNQ010001028.1:0-1589 GCA_964506605.1 uncultured Victivallis sp.
CGTCGAAGATGCTGCTGTCGGTGATGAACTTCCAGCTCCAGGCGAGTTCGGACGGGAAATAGACCGCCATGCCGTGGTCGGTGATGTAGACGGCGTCCAATTCGGGATTGGTCCTGACAATTTCAGAGTAGACCTTCGGATCAAGCGCGGATTCCGCGCAGTAGCTCATGTTGGTATGTGCATGGAAATCAATCATGTCGTCCCGGCCAAAAAAAACGTTCCGTCTTCCATTGCTGAAGGACGGAACGGCTTGCTACATTAGACGCAGGAAGGTCATTTCTTCATTTTTGCGGCGAGAAGGCTCGCGAGCTGGGACTTCTTCCTGTCAGCCTTGTTCTTGTGGATGGAGCCGCATTTGACGGCCTTGTCCAGCATGGACAAGAGCTCTGAGCAGAGCTTTTTGACGTCCTTCTGCTCGGCCGAATCCAGCGCCGTCCTGTATTCCTTCTCGATAGTGGTGATGGAGCGCCTTGCGGACTTGTGCTTGATGCGGGCCGCTTCGCTTGTCTTCAATCTCTTCGCTGCTGACTTGGTGTGCATTTACTCGACCTTTCTTCATTCATTTTTCATGGTGTCATGGTACGCCACTTGCGTTTGACGGGCAGTAAGATTACATGCCAAAAGAAAAAAGCAAGCGCTGTTAATGTCCAGATACGTGCAAATTTAGGGGAATTCGGGTTGAAACGGCGGATTTGAGGTGCTATATTGGAAATTCACTGAAAAATTCAGCGCATAATTTCTTATGAAGTGGGTTCCAGCCCACTTTTATTTTGTGCGGCTGACGGCATAAGGATAAGATAAGGAGCTTTCGACAATGATTATGAATAACGAACTGCTGGCGACGCTCGACTATATCGAGCAGGAGCGCGGCATAAGCAGGGAAGTCCTGATGGAGGCCATAGAGAAGGCCATACTTTCAGCTGCAAAGAAAAGCATCCATCCGGCCAACGATCTCGAAGTGAAGATAGACCGGAATTCCGGGCAGATCAAGGCCTGGGCCAAGCTCGAAGTCGTCCAGGAGAACCCCACATGCGACCAGATACTGATGAATGCCGCAAGGGAGCGCTATCCCAACGCCAAGCTGGGCGAAGTCATCAAGTGGGAGGTCACCCCGAAGAATTTCGGCAGGATCGCCGCACAGTACGCCAAGAACACCATCATGAACCAGCTGCGCAAGGCCGAGAAGGAGATCGTATTCGAGGAGTTCAAGGACAGGATCGGACAGATTGTCAGCGGCGTCGTCAGGCGCTTTGAGTCCGGAAGCATCATCATCGACATGCAGAAGGCCGAAGGCGTCCTTTCCCCAAAGGACAAGATTCCGGGCGAGACATATATGCAGGGCGACAGGATAAATGCGATCCTCAAGAAGATCGACCCGGCCGGTTCCGGCCCCAGCCTCATGCTCAGCAGGGTTTCCGACGACTTCATCAAGAGGCTCTTCGAGAGGGAGGTCTCCGAGATTCATGACGGCATAGTCCAGATAAAGGCGATCGCACGCGAGCCCGGTTCAAGGACGAAGATAGCCGTGCTCAGCACCGATCCGCATGTGGATCCCGTCGGCGCCTGCGTAGGCATGCGCGGTATGAGGG
>CAZDNQ010001029.1:0-1587 GCA_964506605.1 uncultured Victivallis sp.
TATTTTCGGCGTGGATATCGATACTCAGGCTGTCGAGGTGACGAAGCTCTCGCTGCTTCTCAAGGTCCTGGAAGAGGAAAATGAGGAGAACATCGACAAACAACTCAAGCTCTTTGCCGAGCGGGCCCTCCCCAGCCTTGACCAGAACATCAAGTGTGGCAATTCGCTGATTGGGACGGATATCCTCACGCCGGAGATGCCGGCCGATGAAGTTAAGCGGATCAATCCGTTCGACTGGGACCGGGAGTTCGCCGAGGTTATGAAGGCCGGCGGATTTGACGCGGTGATCGGGAATCCACCATACATTAATATCCATACGATGACGGAATGGGCACCGAAGGAGGCAGCGTTCTACAAGATAAAATTCAATTCTGCAAGTAAAGGGAATTATGATATTTATGTTGTATTCGTGGAGAGAGGCCTTTCTTTACTAAACAAGGATGGGTTGTTAGGATATATTCTACCAAATAAATTTCTCAATGCTCAGTATGGGGAACCGCTCCGATCTATAATTGCGAAAGGGAAACACCTGAAGGAAATTATTCACTTCGGTCATCAGCAGGTTTTCGAGAAAGCAACAACCTATACATGTCTCCTATTTCTCGGAAAACAGGTGCAACAAAATTTTCATTTCGTAAAAGTTGACAATCTGACAGAATGGCGATTATCCAATAAAGCGGATGAGTGCTCGATAAGTGTAAATGATGTCAACGAGAGTGAATGGAACTTTGTGGCGGGAAAAGAAACAGGATTATTCAACAGACTTGATTCGATAGAGATAAAGCTGAATGATATATGTGACAGTATTTATCAGGGAATTGTCACAGGGGCAGATCCGGTTTTTATTCTCATGAATCAAGAAGACGGGACATATTTCTCGGAAGCGACAGGAGCGAAAGTAACGTTGGAGCCTGAATTGATCCATCCACTTTGTAAAGGTGCGTTGAATATTCGTCGTTACTACATTGATAAAATTACAAGATCGATTTTATTCCCGTATAAAATCGTTAATAATAAGGTCGTCTTGCTATCACCCAAAGAAATGACCGAAAATTATCCAAAGGCTTGGGAATATTTAAAGAAGAACAAAAATTTGTTGGAAGCAAGGGAAAGTGGAAAATGGAAGCATGAGAAATGGTATGGTATTCGACGACCTCAAAATGTCACCAAGATGAATCAAAAAAATATTTTGACTCCCTGTATTGCGGATGGGGCTTGTTTCACTTCCAACAACGGCGACTTTTTGTACTTTATCGGTAGTGGTGGCGGCGGAGGCGGCGGCTACGGGATTATCTTAAAACCAGAAGAGAAAATGTCATACCAATATTTACTCGGAATTTTAAATTCACGATTATCGACATTTTATCTGAGAAAAGTGAGCTCGACTTTCCGTGGAGGCTACATCGCTCTCAATCGTCAATATATCGAGCAACTCCCCATTCGCACCATCAACTTCTCCGATCCGGCAGACAAAGCCCGCCACGACCGCATGGTCGCGCTCGTCACGCAGATGCTGGACCTGAATAAGAAATTGCAGGAGGCAAGGCTCGAACAGGAAAAGACGCTGTTGTCCCGGCAGATTGAAGC
>CAZDNQ010001030.1:0-1586 GCA_964506605.1 uncultured Victivallis sp.
GGAGAGGAAGTCGGTTCAGTTCAGGATGGACGGGGAGTACTGCTGTGTGACAGTGCCCGAGGTCAAGGCGCACCAGATGGTTGTGTTCGAGAAGTGATTCCTACTGCAGGAACCTGACATATTCGATGTAGGCGTTTCCGGGATGGTAGTGAAGCTTTTTCAGGAGCTTGTGGACCGGTCTGCTTTTCACGAAGCCGTAGGAGATGATGACGCGGAGTCCGTCTGCTTTCATTTCTGCATCCACATGCCGCATCAGCCTGGTTGCGATCCCTTTCCGCCTGTATGGCTTGTCGACCCCCAGCATCCAAATGAGTCCGATGTCGCCGCAGGTGCGTTCACCGAACACGAATCCGGCCACGCGTCCGCCGTCCTTCGCCACATAGGAATATTGCTTCTCCCTGACGAATGATTCATACCAGCAGAGCGGGGGTGTCTTCCCCTCGGGATTGGAAAGACCCGGCATGGAGGAGAGCTTGTGCATCTGGACGCAGTCCTTCAGGGTGGCTCTGGAGATTTTCATTTGCTGTGACAAGGTAAACACCTCTTTTGCGGGGTTATTCCGCCGGAGGGACTCCGTTGATTATTGTGAAGACGGCCCTGGCTGCATTCTTCCGGAGGTCCTCGGAATAGGCGGCGTTCCCGCTGATCGACCTCAGCATCTCCAGGGAATCCTTGCTGCGTATTCCCGCGATCGCGTCAAGCAGCAGCATCCTGCCATCGGGATTCTTTTCCGCCTTGTACATGTCGACCAGGGCCTGGGTTGATTCCGGATAGCCCATGGATGAAAGTGCGCGGAGCGCGCTTTTTCTAAGCTGCAGGTTCTGTTCGCCCGCGGCCAGCGCTGACAGGGATGGGATTGTATCCGGCTGCCTTATCGTGGACAGAGCTCCGAGGAGGTTTGAGAGCTGGGGCGTCATCTGCGTCTGTCCGCGGCAGGCTTCCGCGAGCTGTTTGACGGTCTCCTCGTTTCCGGATCTCGCGATGGCCTCCTTCGCCTCGGCGGTGAAGAATACGTCCTTTGAGGTTTCGAGGCCTTTTATCAGTGCTGGAGAAGCCTCGGCCTTGTCGACAGCCTGCAATGTACGTATGAAAAGGTCCTTGCATGCAGGATCGCTTTCCGAGCCTATTGCATTGACCAGCACCTCCACCGACTCGCTGGTGCCAATCTGGGCGAGCGCTCTTGCTGCAAGGGACTTGATGGCGGGGCTGGCATCGGATGCCAGCAGCTTCTTGATGGCCGGTATTGCGTCGTTCCCGAAATCGCAGAGCTCCCTGATTATACCTTCAGCCTGGGGGAAGACAATCTTTTTCGCATTCTGGCTGCCGAGTTCGTCAACTAGCCTCTGTATCCGAATATCCTTGTCGTCCTTCGGCTGAATCCTTGTCCCGGCCGGGGTGTTTTTCTGGGCGGCGGACTCCTTTGCAGGGGTTTTGACGGAGCCTTTTCCGTAATCGGGATCGTGTACTTCCCGGCCCGAGTACAGCTTGACTACTATGAGCAGGACAAGTATGGCGGCGGCTATGGCGATGGCAGCAGGAATCAGGAGGTTTTTCTTCATGTTCCCCTCAGTTGTTAAAAAAGCAGG
>CAZDNQ010001031.1:0-1584 GCA_964506605.1 uncultured Victivallis sp.
CTTATGTCAGGCGCTCCGGACTGACCTTGGAGTGCTGAAGCGGTAGATTCAGCCTTGTTCCCTGCGAAGCATCGCTTCGCTGAAGAAAAGCGGTATCTTCATTTCATTACGCTACCGCACTCCACGGATTCGTTCTCCTCTGGAGAGCTCATCAGAAACCAATCAATTCCGAAATCAATTATTTCGGTTCTTAACAGCAGGACGGGCCTGGCATCCGGTCTTCACAGGAAGCAGATACGGGATATGCACTGGTCGAAGCTTTCCTTGCCGCTAATGATGTCTATCTCAACTCGCAGGAAAAGCACAGGGATGTCGCGACGGTCGAGACGTGGCATCCTGACAGCATCTTTTTCAGTCGTGACTATGAACTCTGCTTCAGCCTCCTTCGAGGCGTTGATGAAGTTGATTATCTCCTGCTGGCGGAACCTGTGATGGTCGGCGAAACGTTCGCGGTGGACGATATGGGCGCCGAGCCTTTCCAGGAACTCCTCGAAGCTCTCAGGACATGCGATACCGCTCAGCGCCGCTATGCTTTTCCCTTTGAGATGGTCAAGATCAAAATGTGAGCCTTTTGTGAAGACATCCTCCAGATATTTGGGCTTGTGGCAGCACTCGATGAACTCGGCGCGGCGGTTGTGCTTGCGGAGGAAATCCTTCAGGTGCCTGATATGGTTTCCACCGTTCGACTTAGTGAGGAATATATAGTCCGCCCTGCGGATGTTCTTTATTGGTTCGCGGAGAAGACCGCGCGGCAGCACATGATGGTTGCTGAATGGCAGCGTGGAGTCCACCAGCATGATGTTCAACCTGGGCTTGAGGTCCAGATATTGGAATCCATCGTCCAGGATCAGCGTGTCGGCCTCGAATTCCGAGATGGCGTACAGTCCGGACTTTACGCGGTCCTTGTCGACGAGCACTATGGCATCCTTCAGGTTGGATGCCAGCATGTAGGGTTCGTCTCCGGCCATCGTGGAGTTGAGGAGGAGGTTCTTGCCGTCGGAGACCACGCGCGGCGGCACCTCGTTCCTCTTCGACGAAAACTTCTCTTTCATCTTCTCCATGAACGACCTGTCCTTGCTCCTGTAGCCCCTGCTGAGGACGGCGACCTTCCTGCCTTTCTGGCTGAGCGTCCTGGCAAAGACCTCCACCACAGGTGTTTTCCCCGTCCCTCCGCAGGTGAGATTGCCGATGCTGACCACGAGGCATCCGAGCGCACGCGGCCTGAACACCCTCTTGTTGTAGAGCCACTGCCTGAACTGGACCGCCCTATAGTATAACCTGGACAGCACGAACAGGAGCATCCTCATCCCGATATCAAAACGGGAATGGTGCCTCTCATCGATGACCTCGATGAAGTACTGCAGGACATTTTCATTTAATTCGCGTATCGTCATATTTCCCTGTCCGAATTGGCAAAACGTTATAATAACTCAGTTTGGGTAAAATTTCACACTGGCCCGGCATTTTTTAGGGGAGAATGCTTGCAAGAGCAGGCAACAAGGGATATCCTTATGCCCTTCCTCGAAAATGGGCGGTTAGCTCAGTTGGTTAGAGCATCTCGTTTACACCGAGAGGGTCGGGGGT
>CAZDNQ010001032.1:0-1577 GCA_964506605.1 uncultured Victivallis sp.
GAAGGGACCATTGACAAGATTCACCCAGTATATTTCCTAACAGCAAGACATTCCAGGTTCTGCGATGTGATTGCTCTGGCGAATAAGTTTCAGCTAGTAAAAAGTTGAGCAAGGAAATGCTCAGTACGGTTTTCACTGTCCGAAATTTACGATATAGGAAAAGAAAGATTTATAGTCTTAGCTATGCCCTTACTTCCTCCTATTTATCCTAACGCTGATGAAGATCGCAAGGCCGATGACAACATGCGCCACGTCGACACCTACCAGGGCATAGACTGAGAATCAGGTCGTAACTTGACTTCCGGGGGGGGAGCATTTGTTCCAGGATGAATCCATTGGGTATCTCGGATGTGTCCTGAAACTGAACCTTAACTGGTCTCTTCCGGACAATAGCGACGACATAAGATGGTCTGATATCCGGAAGTATACAGAGAGTGCCTGGGAGACATATCGGGATTCCTGATGGGACCAGCATGCCGGACAGTGAAGTGAATACGGTTGGAGACCCGATTTCTTGCCAGCGCGCAAGGATACGACATCCTCTGCTGCAAGGGGAAGATAAGTCCTTGAGATATGAAAAACAATGAACCCTCTTGACATCCGATTTGTTATTTGATATAATATTGCCAGTTAAAAACAGGAGGCTAAAAGGCAGTAACAGTAAGAATCAAAATCTAAAATCCAATTATTAGCGAACCTCTGCTTACACCAGGGGCTCTGATTAAAAGCAAGACATCAGCCGTGCAACGACCGAAAAGTCAATGCATGGGAATCAGAGCTCGGGAAGTCAAGGCAGGGGTTTTTTATTTGGAGGCATTCCGTCTTCAAGGGTCTCTGCCAGCTCCCCCAAAGGAGATGGTTCAAATGAAAAGTAATGTAGCTAATAAGGAACTTATGGAGGAATATAGGCTGGATGTCCTGCCCGGCCTGCTGGACGACGCAAAGGAGCATCTGGTCTCGGAATTCGAGGATTCCCTGCCGGAATATCTAGGCAATCTCGAAGTAGAGCTGATGGATAAATATCTGGAAGAAACTCTTCCCGGATATTTGGAAAAGCTCGAACTCGAACTAAAGGAGCAGTTCATGGGAAAGACCCTCCCGGAGGAACTGGAGAAGGCCGAGGCCAACCTGATCGATGAGCATACGGAATGGCTCCTCGAACAGGAGAAGGAGGCCAGAGTATGTTAGGAAGAAATTCTATATATACACTGGTGGAGTCTGTGGGAAGTAAGATTTCTGCAGATGGACAAGATCGGACTGGTATGGACTTCCCGATCAGGCAGAAGCTGACAAGGAAGTTCTTCATGGGGCTTCCCGCCGGATCATATCTGGCTAGCAACTGCTTTGAAAGAGGGCCTGATGCCGGCCCGGTCTTCTCCGGATATGTCGCGGAGGAGGGGACTGGCAGGGAGTTCCAGTGGGAATTGATAAAGGTCAGACGGGCGGCGCAGCGCACATGTGTCGTCTATCCGAACGAAGAAGACTACTTGGCTTATCTGGAGCATATCAGAAAACAGGCAAATAGGTCCCGGGAGTACAGGGATACACAACGCATTGGGCAAATGAACGATATCTTG
>CAZDNQ010001033.1:0-1572 GCA_964506605.1 uncultured Victivallis sp.
ATCTCGAAGGTGATCAGCTTGCCGCTGAACGGCAGATATTCCAACTCGGTCCTCGTCAGGAACTCCCTCGATGCGCTGAGATATCCCTTTGCGAGGGCCTCAAACATGTGCATCTGCATCTTCACCTTGGAAAGATCTTTCTCATCCTCTGCGGCTGGACTTGTGCTCGTTCGGACAAGATCTCCGAAATCATATAGGGCGAGACCGGGCATGACCGTGTCGAGATCAATGACGCAGACAGCCTCTCCGGTCTTCGCATCGAGCAGGACGTTGTTCAGCTTCGTGTCGTTGTGGGTAATCCTTTCAGGGATCTTTCCTTCGCTGCAAAGCCTGAGCAGGGTCTCGGCCATTTCCTTCCTGCCGAGTGCGAACCTGATCTCCTTTTCTGCGGATTTCGCACGGTTGCATGAATCTGCCGCGAGCGCCTTTTCAAACGCCTCGAACCTCTTCGGGGTATTGTGGAAGTTTGGAATGGTCTCGTTCAGCCTGCCTCCCGGCAGATCGACGAGGTTCTTCTGGAATTCGCCAAACGCCCTGGCGGCCTGGCATGCCTGTTCCGGAGTTTCTATGATGTCATAGCCCTTTGTGTTCTCGACAAAGATGTATGTGCGCCAGAAATTGCCTTCGGCATCCTTGAAATAGGGCTTGTCGTCCACGGCTTTTATGAGCGCAAGCGTCCTGCGTGTGGACTCGCCCGAGTCGGAAAGCTTCTTCCTGATGTGTGTAGTCACCCGGTCTACATTCTCCATGAGGGCGGGCGGATCCTTGAAGATGTTGTGGTTGATCCTCTGGACGATGTAGCGGACTTTCAGCCCGCCCTGGTCGAATATCGCCTCGTAGGTGTCGTTGATATGGCCCGATCCGTAAGATGCGCTCCGGAGGTATTCTCCAGGTATCTGGAATTTCCTGCTTATCGCCTTTACATCATAATTCTTCCTTGCACTCATCCTGCACTCCAAGTTCAGTTATTGTAATTTCTCCGGATAGACGCCGGAGCCGATAAGCTTCCTTATGTTTTCAACGACGAAAGGCTTATCCTCCTTGTATGTCACGCCGAACCACTGGTCGCTGCTCGGAAGCACCTTCACCTTCGCCTTCCCGGCGTCGATGAGCCTGCTGACCACCGTCGGTATGTAGAATTCGGACTTGAGATCGCCTGTGCCTGCCCTGAGGAACATCTCGAACTGCTCCTCGAGGTGGCCGAAGAGGGAAGGGGTGAACCCCCACATGTTCATTGAGACGATCTCGTTGCCGGAAAGCTTTGTGACAGCCCCTTTCTCATCCGTGAACTTCGCGCCGTCCGCAGTCTTCTCTATCTTTGTCCGCTCTATGACCTCCGCCAGATGCCCGGAACTGTCCGTTTTGCAGACGCCGCGCGCGACATGTCCGAATTCGGAAAGAGTGTTCTTCAGCTGGAAGCCGACCATGAAATATTCCTCAGGTGATCCGTTCTTCGCATTTTGGAGCTCCTTGCCGAGAAGCCCATACCCGCACCTGCCGTAGAAGTCATCGGCGTTGATGACGCCGAAAGGCTCCCTGACAGCGTCCTTGGCGACAAGGATTGCATGTCCG
>CAZDNQ010001034.1:0-1557 GCA_964506605.1 uncultured Victivallis sp.
CTGCTGCGTGCATGCGTCGTTCGCGCTGAGGAAGGCCGGATTTGAGACCATAATGGTAAACAGCAATCCGGAGACGGTCAGTACTGACTATGACACTTCCGACAAGCTGTATTTCGAACCTCTCACTGTCGAGGACGTCCTCCATATCTACGAGAGGGAGAAATGCGACGGCGTCATCGTACAGTTCGGCGGGCAGACCCCGCTCAACATCGCCAAGGAGCTGGAGAAGAACGGCGTGAAGATCATCGGGACCAGCCCTTCCAGCATCGAGGCCGCAGAGGACAGGGAGATATTCCAGAAGCTTGTGAACAAGATCGGCATCAGGCAGCCTGCCAACGGCATTGCGACAAATACCGAACAGGCCGTGAAGATCGCGGAAAAGGTCGGATATCCCGTGCTCGTCCGCCCCTCATTCGTCCTCGGAGGCAGGGCGATGGTCATCGTATACAATGAGAAATGGCTGCGCAGGTACATGGATGAGGCCGTCGAAGTCTCAAATGAAAGACCAATCCTCGTCGACAGGTATCTTGAAAATGCGGTTGAACTCGATGTCGACTGCATCTCCGACGGTGAGACGCATGTGATCGGCTCCATCATGGAGCATATCGAGCTTGCCGGAATCCACTCAGGCGACAGCGCCTGCACTATCCCGGCTCTCAACCTCAAGGAAAAGGTGCTGGACAAGATCCGCTCCCATACCTTCGCCCTTGCAAAGGCGCTGAATGTGTGCGGTCTGATGAATGTCCAGTATGCCGTACAGAATGATGAAGTCTACATACTCGAGGTCAATCCGAGGGCGTCTAGGACGGTGCCGTTCGTCAGCAAGGCGATCGGCGTGCCGCTTGCGAAGCTCGCAGCGCTCGTGATGGTCGGGAAGAAGTTGAAGGACATTGGTTTCACCAAGGAGATAATTCCGAAGCATGTGTCCGTGAAGGAGGCCGTGTTCCCGTTCAAGCGCTTCCCGGGGATTGACATCGTCCTTTCGCCGGAGATGAAGTCGACCGGGGAAGTCATGGGCATAGACTATTATGCAGGGATGGCCTATCTGAAATCACAGATCGCCGCAGGCAGCGTGCTGCCAGAGAGCGGCAGCGTGTTCCTGAGCGTCAGGGACGAGGACAAGGACGCGGTCGTCAACATGGCGAGGGATCTTGTGAACCTCGGATTTACAATATACGCCACCAGATCCACCGCCACGAAGCTGATGGACAACGGCATAAAGGCATATGCGCTCTTCAAGATTTCCGACGGCAGGCCCAACGCCCTGGATCTGATGCAGGGACGCGAACTGAGCTGGATCATAAACACTCCGTCGTCGGGACCGTCTCCGAAAGTCGATGAAATCCAGATGCGTGCGGAAGCGACCAGGCGCGGAATCCCGATTACTACGACCATAAGCGGGATGGCGGCGGCGATAGAAGGGCTCAAGGCGCTGCGCGAAATGCGCATAATCGAGGTCTGCAGCCTGCAGGAGTACCATAGGCACTCCCTGAAGCTGGGTGTGTGACCGGCAGGTCTGATTTTTTTTCCTGATGAAAGGCTGATAGATGGAAAAGG
>CAZDNQ010001035.1:0-1556 GCA_964506605.1 uncultured Victivallis sp.
CGTTTTTGAGATTACGCCGGGTCTCCAAATCTTCCGGATATTCCCCTTCTTTCCCTGGAATAAACGCCTGGTCGCTATATATTAAGTGTCTTTTCTTTGCCGCCTCTATTAGCCAGGACCGAAACTTGGGATGTGCAATGGCTATTAAAGCCATTGCACGCTCCCTGATACTCTTACCATTAAGATAGGCGATGCCGTATTCTGTAATCACATAATGTATATCTCCCCGATGCAGAGTAGTTCCGGTGCCTTCCTTTAAGGATGGTGAAATACGTGATACCTCACCGTCCATGGCAGTAGACTGCAGCACCAAAATACACTTGCCGCCCGGCGACAGAAACGTACCTCGAATGAAGTCTACCTGCCCGCCGACACCGCTATAAAATATATTGCCGATGGATTCAGCCGTCGCCTGGCCGGTCAGATCAATTTCCAGTGCACTGTTTATGGCAGTCATATTGGAGTGCTGGGCAATGATCAGCGGATTGTTGGTATAGTCTACTGTTCTTAGCTCAATTAAAGGATTGTCGTCGATGTACTCATAAGTTTCCCTTTTACCCATGCAGAATGACGCTATGGTTTTGCCACGATTAATTGTTTTCCGGGAGTTATCCACCACTCCACTTTTTATCAGTTCAATTGTACCATCGGAAATCATTTCCGTATGCACGCCAAGGTTTTTTCTACCTTTTAAGTGCGAAAGAATAGCGTCCGGGATACTGCCGTAACCTACCTGAATAGTGTCTCCATCCTGAACGAGTCGAGCCACATACTCCCCGATTTTCTGAACAACTTCTCCTTTAACCTTCGGACTATATTCCAACAAGGGCTCGTCATGTGGAATAATGAAATCTATGTCTTTAACATGGATAAACCCATCTCCATGTACACGCGGCATGTTACTGTTGAACTGTGCAATTACTAATCTTGCTTTCTGAATTGCCGCCTTGACGATATCGACACTCACTCCCAGACTAACATACCCATAATGGTCTGGAAGTGAGGTCTGTATCAACGCTACATCTACCGGCATAAGGCCACGAGAGAACAATCCAGGAACCTCTGACATAAATGCCGGAGTGTAGTCTGCCTCACCACCATTTATCGCTTCTCGATTATTCTCGCTGATAAAAAATGAATTATTTCTAAAATTCCGCTTATACTTGGCAGCATTGTAAGGGCCTACACCTAACGATACCACTTGGAACAACTCAGCGTCCAGAAACGCTTTAGGGTAGGACTCAATATAGGCCACCAATGCTTTCAAGAGGTATTGCGGTTCCCCGCATGCCGTATGAACAAACATGCGGGCACCAAGTTTGATGTTACCGAATATGGCTTTCTCCGAAACAAATTTTTCCGGATATACCTTTCTCAATTCTTCTAAAGGAAGACTCGACTTGTTCAATAGTTCGGCCATTTCCCTTATACCTCTTCCGAATTAATCATCTGCAAAGCAGGATTTTAGGGCTAATCTTCAGTTTATTTTTGCTTCGCCTTTGCGAGTTCTATTTCCCGCGCCTTCAAAACATTCTTCTGGATCTTTCCTGTTGCCG
>CAZDNQ010001036.1:0-1555 GCA_964506605.1 uncultured Victivallis sp.
ATGGAGTTCACCTGGATCACTGGCTCCGTCGCCTGGTATAACAACATCCTGCTCCAGCACATGCTGGGCGCGCGCGCCGAATTCGGCGGGCTCCGCATCGATCCGCGCATACCGGCTGAATGGAAGGGATGCACGGTCGAACGCCAATGGCGCGGCTCAACCTACAGCATCACCATCAGGAATCCTGGACGGAAGTCCGGCGGCAAGGTGGAAGTTTCGCTGGATGGAAGGAGAATTGACGGCAACCTCCTGCCAGCCTTCTCCGATGGCAGGATCCACAAGGTGGAAGCCGTGATCGTTTGACATATCGCTCCAACAAGGTATTTTTATCGCCTCAACCAACATGAGGATTCAACCAATGCCGCAGAAAACCGTGAATGTAATTCCAAAGCCGCAGAAGATTGAGATAACCGAAGGTGAGTTCCAGGTTTCAGCAAAGACACCAGTTTTAGCTGAAAAGGAGCTCTCCTGCCTTAAGAAATTCATACAGGAGGCAATCAGCCATGCCTCCTCTGCCCTGAAAGGGGCCGGCAAGGTTTCAGAGATCTCCATTTCCATCAACAGGGATTTGAAGAAGCTCGGAGATGAAGGATATATCCTGGAAATCACTCCAGGAAGAATGACCGTTGAATCAGTTTCTCCAAAAGGAATCTTCTATGGGATACAGACGTTCAACCAGCTCCTGTTCTCGTCTGGCAACGGCAAAATCCCATGCATGCGGATCGAAGACTCTCCGCGCCTGGGATGGCGCGGCATGATGCTCGACGAGGGCCGCCATTTCTTCGGAAAGGACTTCGTGAAGAAGTTCCTCGACATCATGGCTCTCTACAAGATGAACAGCTTCCACTGGCACCTCACAGATGACCAGGGCTGGCGAATCGAGATCAGGAAATATCCAAAACTGACTTCCGTAGGCTCAAAGCGGACGGAGTCTCCGCTTGAAGGCAACAGGAACGCCGGCGACGGCATCCCCTACGAGGGGTTCTATACGCAGGAAGATATCCGCGAGATCGTCAAATATGCAGCCGACCGTTTTATAAACGTTGTTCCGGAAATCGAAATGCCCGGGCACGCGGCAGCAGCCATCGCTTCATATCCGGAATTCGGAAATGACGACATCAAGGACTACAAGCCCGAGGTCAAGACCCGCTGGGGAGTCCACCACTACACCTATTCCCCTACAGAAAGGACTTTCAAGTTCCTGGAGGACGTGATCGGTGAGGTTGTCGCACTGTTTCCCGGAAAATATTTCCATATAGGCGGCGATGAGGCTCCCAAGGATCAGTGGAAGAACTCGCCGACGGCCCAGAGGATCATGCTCGACAACGGCCTCAAGGATGAACACGAGCTCCAGAGCTTCTTCATCAAGCGCATTGAGGCGATCCTGAAGAAGCATGATCGCATCCTGATCGGCTGGGACGAAATCCAGGAGGGCGGACTCTCGCCGACAGCTACTATGATGGTCTGGCGCGACTGGAAATGGGCGACGATGGCCCTGAACAACGGCAACTGCATTGTCATGGCCCCTAATTCCCATACCTATTTCGACCATTAC
>CAZDNQ010001037.1:0-1552 GCA_964506605.1 uncultured Victivallis sp.
GCTGGTCTGCGGCTCGAATCTCCGCCAGATGGGGATAGCGGTTATGGAATATACGAACGACTATGACGGGAACTTCCCGCTGCACGATGTCGTCTCCTGTTATGGATGGCCGTATATATTCAGCGACTGGGGCCTGAGCAACCAGGCATCATGCGGCAAGGGGACGAACTTCTACTCCGACTACTACCACCCGAACAAAGACGCATTCTTCTGCGTGGAAGGGCTGAGCGTCATGCCGACAGGCGAGATTGCAACCTCCTATTCGGTGTTTCCGGCGAAGCATTCGACGTTATGGTGCGTTGATACTTCGTATACCTATTTTGCCGGACTTGATATAAACAAGCAGAACCTGAGACGCGGTCCGAAGGCCCTTAACTCGGTTACTGATGCATCCAAAACTACAATTCTCGCCGACGCGATGAAGTTCAATCCTGCGGAACCGTTCAGGGTCACATCGATGTGGAACCATCCCGGATACAATCTCATTCCATCTTCGGGGATCGCCCTCAATGACCGGAGCGGAGGGAACATGTTCTATGCCGACGGCCATGTGGCATGGATAAGCGGCGCTAACGAGCTTCTAAACCACCGGCAGGTGATGGTGAAGGGGAATGGCAGGGGATACTGCGCCGAGCAGCCCGGGGATCCGGAATGAGGATGCAGAAAGAATGTGGAACAGCCGTTTCGGCTGTGGTCGAAATTACAGGCGGGACGCCTGTAACACTTTCTGAAGAATATTTTTTTTAACTTGGAATGCAACAGTTGTATAAAATACAGGAGTTGAAAATGAGAGCGATTAGAAAGACTTTCGCAGTCCTCGCAGTTTCCAGTCTCATGGCCTGCGCCTTCGCGCAGCAGGCTAGCCCGGACTTTACGGTCCCCAAGTTGAAGCAGACGCCTGCAATAGACGGCAAGCTTGATGAATGGAATTTCCAGTCAGTAAAAATGTCCGAGCCGCAGGTGGACGACCTCAAGGTGGAATCTGCGAACTTCGCATGGGATGACAAGAACCTCTATTTTTCCGTCAAGATCCTGGACGGAAAAATTGTCAATGACAATACTCTTGAAGCCCTTACCAATGCAGATTCAATTGAGTTAAGACTGCTTGCGAAATCCGCAGAGGGCGAAAAGATCTTCAAGATTTCAGCCGCACCGGCCTCGAAGGAAGGCAAGCCTGCGTTTACGATCTCCAGCAGGCCGCTGAATTCCAAGGAGTCGAAGCAGATTGTCTCGACAACTGAGAACAGCGACAAGTCCGGAGTCAAATGGGCTCTTGCAAAGGATAATGTCTCATGGTCGGTGGAGGCGCAAATCCCACTTGTCCTGCTAGGCATCGCGCCACAGGCTGATACGAGGATTCCCTTCATCCTTATTGCCTGGGACAGGGACCGCACGGACACCGACGAATGGAAGGAATGGCATAAGCGCAGCGAAAGTTCCAGCCAGAAGGCCGCTCCGGACAAATGGCCTTCTCTCATCCTTTCCACGGCGGAGCCTGTGAAAGTTACGCCTGCTCCTGCAGTGGCCCCAGCTGAAAAGGCAAACTCCTCCG
>CAZDNQ010001038.1:0-1550 GCA_964506605.1 uncultured Victivallis sp.
TCGTGAATTCACCGAAGTGGAATCTGATATTGGCGGACCTGCTGCGATGGTATATTTCGGGTAGAAGAACGCATATGCTTTTATCTGTCCGGCGCTCGTAGTCGAAGTGACATCTCCAAAAGTGGCGACACTCTCCGGCTTCTTGACTTTGTCAACCTTCATTCCGGAGCCTCCCACTCCGTTTTTTGTGTAGGCGCTTCCTGTCATGTACGCTAGCGATCCAATGCCAATCACACTGTATCCATACCCCAGGCTGTCAGTTATTTTCGTCGGGTCTTCAGCTGGAATTTTCCAGCTGGGGCATTCCATGACCTTCCAATTTTTAATTGCATCATTATATATGAACCCCTTGGTCATATCCGTATTTCCCGTGGTTCCAGAAGCAGTGGAACGATAGCCTATCCACAATCTTCCGGCAACGGTGGACGGCCCGGTGACTTCGATGCCATAACACGGCATGTAATGGCCGTAGTCGTGGGCGTAGAGCAGGTTTGCCGTATTCAGCTGCTTGATATTGTTGATGCATGAGCTACCCTTGGCTGTTTCCTTAGCCTTAGACAATGCGGGAAGAAGAATTCCCGCAATTATCCCGATGATTGCAATGACGACCAGTAGCTCCACAAGAGTGAAGCTCCTTCTAAAAATCATTTTTACTCTCCCTGTATTCATAATGACAGAATCCTCCTCAATATTTTAGGTTTAAAAACTTACCGTCCACGTCCCATCTGAAGATGACTGGAACCTGTCCAGACTCCTCATTGACAAATTTCACCATGGCGCAAAGCTCGTTCTTCGATTTTGAAATGGACACTATGTCGAACTTAAAAGGCGGGGCTATCCGGGTCTTCAACGTGCCGATTTCGGGGGCTTCTCCCTTTTTAACGATTTCTGGAATCTCAGCTTCCATAGTCTTCAGCCTATTTTGGGTTGTCCTGTCAACCGCATACGGGTCAAGCACCACGCCTTCCGCGCTCGAAAAGCCCCTGGCAAAATTCAATCTTAGCTTGTTCATGACGTTGACGGCGGTAACGATGAACACGGAAAACAGAAAAATGACAACTGCCATCTGCATGTATGGCATATACCGGTCTGCCGTGCTTGTCCTCCTCATCTCAACTTCCATGGATTTCCTGTTCCCGACAGCCTGATCCGCCAAGGCTCCGTGCTCGCTCCTCTTCCTATCGGCTATTCTCTTCTCCTCCGCCTTCCTCTTCTCGGCAACGCTCCTGGCAAGTTCCCTGGATATATTATGTTTCATAGTATTTTCACCTGTTTCTGATCTGCGGTTCCAGTTAAAAGGCAAATATAGTAGCACATATATTATTTTCGTGCTACCACAACGACAAACATTTCCCATAATTTGTTTGGACATGAGGGAGCTTAATGCGAATGGTTGTCGCCTACGGCGGAGATGCTAAGGTTGACATGGTTCACGCCGACGAGGGCCTTGAGCCTTGAGGCCAGATCCTCGATTTGATCGGCCATACCTTTTGTCGCGATAATCTCGAGGCAGTCGTGGTGTGAGAGATGGATATGCTGAGTGGAAATTA
>CAZDNQ010001039.1:0-1549 GCA_964506605.1 uncultured Victivallis sp.
ACCTTATCCTTTCCTTTGATCTCCACCACTCCGCCGTTTTCCAGGGAGAGGGCGGAAAATAATGAAGGCCCTATCCGGGCAACTCCTTTGCCCGCATCCTTGTGATAGGCTTCAGCCACTCGAAGCTGCAAGGTCGAAACTGCATTCTGCCCGTCAGCTATCGGCTCAATACCGGTCCTTCCGGACTCTTCTCCATCCATCATCTAATGCCCCATTTCTGATCCAATAGATGCACGGCTCCTCTCTCTTCCAGCTTCTTGAGCCGATCTTCGATAACGATCTCCGGGATTTCAAGCTTTGCGGATATGTGGGATGATTCCGCATCGCCAGAGAGCAGCGCAGTCAGAATCTCCGCTTCCAGCTGATTGTTCGTATAGCATCTGGCTGCATTGCAGGCTTTGTGTTTAACCTCCATCTCGCGAGATTCTATCTCGTCCAGGAGGGCACGCAACTTGAGCCTCTTATCCTCGAGGCCAGACAGCTCATCGCGCAAGAGCTTCATATCCTGAGCCAGTTCGGTGTCCTCAGTCTTTGGAACATCCTCAGAGCGATAGGCTCGCACCCCATATGAATTGGGCGAAACCGACACCTCAAGGACCGTTTTTCGAACAATGCGGAAATATTTTCTTCTTCCCTGGTCCTGATAGCATTCCACAAGGCCCGCCCGCTCCAGCATCAGCAGATGATCGATGACCGCCTTTGGGCCGACATCGAGTCGCTTGGCCATCTCATTAAAATAGAAAGGCCGGAAGGAGAGTAGTTGAAGGATGCGCCTTCTATTCTCGTTTCCAAGGATATCCAACAGCTCAACTGGATCCAATATCATCACTCTATAACACTTATTAAACCCTAAGTTAGTAACTCCAGGTTAGATAAGCTTTGCGGTGTGTCTCATCCAGAGTATGCCTCATCCCGCAAGGCAATTTATCGAATGCTCAGAATGGCTGCAAATGATGCAATGCCTATTATTGTCAGCAGCAGATTTATCATCTGTCCGTGGCCTGCCCCTACCCTCCATCGCGCCAGCGCAAACCTGATGCTGATGAGCACATGCACCAGGAAGAAGAAGACGAGGAATATATCGAGATTGGTATGGATATATTTAGCATAATTCAATGAAAGCAATATCCGGTTCCACCAGGCATATCCTGAGATGAAAAAGAGGATCATGAATACAAGAAGCACCCAGGCGCTGATTCGGTTTATCTTGACGAGAAGCCGTCCGCTATTCAATGCAACCACAACGCAATGTTCATCGACCCGATCTTATTTAAATTATCTCTTTTTTACGAGCAGGTATATGAAAAGCTTATAAAGGAGAAGGTAAGACAGGAGAGGGTTGTAGGCAAATGACGAAAAGCCTATCGCTGAAAAGTGCAAGCATATCGGAGGCGTATTATTGAAGAAAAGTAATTTAATTCTCTCCCTGCTGCTCGTATCCCTCTTCACCGGCCTTTCTCTGGGCCAGGCCGACAACAATACGAGTAATGCCATTTCGACAAACGAGAGCATGCCGCTAAATGATACGGCAGGAGCCAATGCCGCGCAG
>CAZDNQ010001040.1:0-1546 GCA_964506605.1 uncultured Victivallis sp.
GTTCAGTATCGGAATAAGCTCAGGCCAGTCTTCGCGGATGCCGATCCCCCATTTGACGGTGAACGGGGTGTCAGCGGCAATTTTCAGATCGGATAGATACATGTGGTTTATACAATAGACAGCAGTTGCCAGATCTCCTATGTAGGCGTCCACCTCTCCAGTGGCAACGGCCTTAAGCCCAGTTTCAGTGTCGTCCATAGGCTTCAATACTATTTCCGGATGGTTCTTTGCAACCCATTCGTGGACTACGTAGTCCCTGTTGATGGAGGCTGTTTTTCCGGACAAGTCCTTGAGGCTTTTGATTTCATCGTGGTCCTTCCGGGTTATTATCACGTTGTGCATTTCTACAAGGGTGTCGGTAAAGTTCAAGAAGGACTCCCTCTCCGAAGTCCAGGCTACCATGGGAATGACATCAATTTCATTCTTCTTGGCCTTTTCCATGATCTGGCTCCAGGTCTTGCTGGATTCGGGCTTGAATGTGACGCCTGTCTTTTTCTCGAGTAACCTGACGTAGTCGGCGCCCATTCCCACATATCTGCCCTTTTCATCTATCCTGCCCCTGAAATAGCTGGAAGAATCCACCCCAAGACGGACTGTCCTATGCTTTTCAATCCATTCATTTTCGGAATGGGATAGGATACGGGCCATTTCCGGGGACTGGGCATTAAGAATCCAGGAAAGGGAAAACAGCAGAAGGATGGCTTTTAGCTTCAGGCTTCGCATCATTTATTTCCTCTTGCGATCCTGTCAAGAGCCCTGGCACAGCCATTGAACGCCTCGACGACGGCGGGATCATACCTGCTTCCGGAACACCTGTTTATCTCGGCATGGACCAGCTTGAACGGTTTTTTCCTGCTGTAGGGCCTGTCGGTCCTCATAGCATCGAATGTGTCGGCCACGCTGCATATCCTTGCTCCGAGGCAGATCTCGAGCCCCTTCAATCCTGCAGGATATCCGGAGCCGTCCCAGCATTCATGATGATGGAGAATGATTCTGGATATCTCCTCATGATCCGGGAGGATGTGTATTATCCTGAGGCTGAGCTCGGGATGTTTCCTGATTGTTGAAAGTTCCTCTTCCGTGAGAGGGTCAGGCTTGTTGAGTATATCTGTCGGGATCAGCGCCTTTCCGATGTCGTGGTAGAGGGCTCCGGCCCTCATCCTGCGAAGCTCGGAAGGAGCCGCAATACCCATATGCCTGGCAATCAGGGGCACCATGAGGCTGATGCGCCTGCTGTGGCCGCGGGTATATGGATCGAGCATCCTGAATATCTCGTAGATGGTTTTCCCGGAGAAATCCGGCTGTATTTCAGACTTTGAAATTCTTGTCATGATGCTTTGCCTGGTTGAGAGGGGCGTAGAGAGCCCTGGTCCTGCTTCCGCCATGATCTATTTCTATTATATCATCTTTATGGAAATAAACATCCAGATTCCTTGATTCCCGGAAGGAGACAATGTCCTCGGGGCGGATCTTGTAATATTCCGCTATTTCCTCCGGGGTCGCCTCGCCGCGCGACCTGCGCCTGTCCTTTCCCCTGAACCCCCAG
>CAZDNQ010001041.1:0-1540 GCA_964506605.1 uncultured Victivallis sp.
GTTTCAGCATCTGCGGCCGATGTGACCTTGAACGACAACGGCATAGCCGTCGCGGTCAAGGGAATGGGTGGCTTCAACCTGGGTTTTCCGGAGCTGCAGCCCGGTAATCTCAAGCCCCTCCAGAAGAAGGTTTCCGGCAAGCAGGCCGATGTCACATACGCCAAGGACATAAAAATCCATCTTGAAGTCGCAGACGGCGGCAAAGTCAACATGAAGTTCAGCAATGCATCATCAGTGAAGAGTTTCCTTCTCGATTTCATGTTTGGCGCCCAGTTCGGGGAAGGTGGAACCTGGACCATCGGCAAAGGCCAACCGCAGACTTTTCCAGCCGATAAACCGGCGAAGCCGCACCTCTATCAGGGAAATGCCGGCGGTTTCACGCTTATCGATGCGGCCGGACATATCTTGTCTATTACCGGTTTTCCCGACTACGCCTACCAGGAACTTACAGATCTGCGCGAATGGGGCAACAAGGCATACGCCTGGAAAGTATCTATACCATACAACCCCGGCTGGGAAGTGCACAGCATAGTAATCAGCGAGAAGCCGCATGGCGCAGCAGCCACCGCTGCTCCCACGACTTTAAAGGTACAGGTCGACCGCTTTGGCCAGACCACGCGCAAGGATTTCCCCGGTAAGGTGAAAGACGAGGCTGAGCTCAAATCCGATGTTGCAAATGAAGCCGCCTACTGGGCCACTTACAAGCCAATCGCCGTCGACAAATGGGGCGGTCTCCCTGGCAGCAAGGAGAAACTTGGACTGAATGCGACTGGATTCTTCCGCGTTGAAAAGAAAAATGACCGTTGGCTTCTCATCAATCCCGACGGCAATGTCACTTTCCATCTTGGTATATGCGTCTTTGGCTACAATCCCGGAGACGAGGCGACCTATATCAAGGACCGCCGAGACATCTATGAGTGGCTGCCGCCGCTGGACGGGGAATTCGCTGACGCCTGGCATCCCGACAAGTGGTGGCACGACCAGGTATTTTCCTTCTATTCCGCAAACGTCATCCGCAAATACGGAAAGGAAACCACCAAGGACCAGCAGCTTGGCCGGCTGATCGACCGTGTGAGGGCAGTTGGATTCAATGCCATAGGAGCATTTTCCGGAACATGCCAGGCTTTCGTCGACAAGCAGATTCCGCGCATGTCGGGTGTCGGATTCGGTCCTGAATTGCCAGGCATCCGCGGTGTTGCAGATCCATTTGATGAAGAAGCCCGGAAAAAGACTGAGGAGAGCTGGTCGAAGAGCCTGCCTAAACAGGCTGAAGATCCTCTTATCATCGGATTCTTCTTCGCCAACGAGCAGGGTTTCGAGGATATCCCGCGCGCCGTGCCGCAGCTCACCGGAAAATACGCCGCCAAGCGCAAGCTGGTAGAAATGCTGCAGAAGAAGTATCCGACCATAACCGAGTTCAACACCGCCTGGAATCTGCAGATTGCGGATTTCGCAGCTCTTGCGGACAAAGCCCTGCCGGTGGCGACAAAGGCGGCCTTCGCGGACATGCAGGAATACACTGAATTGTTCCTCGACACAT
>CAZDNQ010001042.1:0-1539 GCA_964506605.1 uncultured Victivallis sp.
GTCTGCACTTCCTGTTTCAGGAAGGAACAGATTCCGATTGAGCATTATCAGCCGTGAGGCATATGGGCTCTGCCTTGAGAGATAGCAGAGCACGCAGAGAATATGAAGAAGAGCAAATTCATATCCTGCTTTTACAAGGCCTTCATGTGTGACGCGTCTCGTCTCCATTTTTCCACCTTCCGTATGCTACACCTTTCGACTTACCGGAAAACGCCGAGTCTGGGGATGTGTTCAATTAAAATAGCCATAATAGGCGTAAAATCAATAAGTTATGATGATTATATTACTGTAATAGGATAGTAAGTTATAAACGCCCAATTGCCAACAGTTTCCAATATATTACTTAACATGCACGCCATCAATAGATAAGGAATTGCTTATGCTTTATAAAGATGTTTAGTAAATTTCAGTAAAAAGAGAGGTGATAAGGAAAAATGGAACTGAAGGACGAAATCATCAGAAGGTTGGTTTCAGGGAGCGTTCCGGAGAGTTCACTGTCAAGGGTCATGTCAGTGCTTGAAGGAAACGAGGAAAAGGATTGTGAAGAGGGTGGCGTGTTGGATGTGAAGGCAGCGATGAGGTTTTTGAAAATCTCAAGACCGTACTTATACATCTTGCGCCGCAATGGAGAGCTGAAAAGCTACAGATTAGGCAAAAGGGTGTTGTTCAAGAGGGAGGATCTGCTCAAGGTTTTGAAAAGAAGTCAGGACTGATCGGAACCACAGATGAAAATAGCGTAGGGAAAAGGGAAATGTTTTCCAGGCTGGCGCAGGTAAGGATATTATGAAAAGCAAAAATGGAGAAATACAGGGGAACAAGTAGATGGCCGGAATGGAACGGCTTCGCAGATGTGTGTCTGCGAGGCCTTCCAATACCGGATTGGGCGGTTGTCGATAGTGCGATTACAAAAACAAAAAACAGGAGGAAAATACGATGAAAAGAATCAGGAGAGCCGGACATAGCCGGATGAGCAGCAATACGGTGCCATACGGCATCGAGGATTTCGGCCGCGATGACGGCAGCACCTGCGAAGTGCTGGACAGTGATGGGCGGAGGATGATCTATTTTGACATTGACCACACGGGTGCATGGCGTGGATTCCAGACGGTCAACCGTGAGCTATATCTTGTCTGCGACGGGAGGATGGTTCCCGGCATGGAGGGCGTCTTCAGCCTGGTTGAAAACTGTTTCATTCGCTACAGTGACCGTTTAGCCAGGCTCAGCCACCGGGATCCTTTGACGGGTGCGGAGAGGTTTTTCTATTTCATGAACCTAAACGTCGTGGCCGATATTTCGCAGTACCTCGGCGGAACCGGGAAACTTGACGTCTGGGCTGAGAAGATTGCCGGATGCTTCGGGAAGAATCTCAAACCTGCCGAGATGACCAGGCCCCTGACGACCAGGAACATGCAGGAGCTCAGGTCGATGATGGAGAAGATCGTCGCAAGACAGAGGCGAGGGGAGGAAGCAAAATGCAACATGTAAAGCATCTGACAATATCCGAGGCGTCTGAATGGCTTGGAGTCAGCCGGAACACGA
>CAZDNQ010001043.1:0-1534 GCA_964506605.1 uncultured Victivallis sp.
TTCCTGGTCAACATGCGGTATATGGACTGGATCTTCAAGCACTTCAAGATTGCGACGACAGGTCCGCTCGAATACACTTATTACATCCCCTCCCTGGCGATAGCCGTATTGACAGTCGCATACCTGGTCTTGTTCCATATGAAGCTCTCCTGGTTCAGCAGCTCGCTGCGGCTCATGCTGGCAAGCGCGGCGCTTGCGGTGATATTCGCATTCCAGGGCGCCTGTTTCATCCTGCCGGTTGCAGCCCAGTTCGAAATCAAGCGGCCTCCAGGAAAGGCCGTCAACAGCATCCTTCCTGCAGGAGAAAGGCTGTACCTGTACAATTTCGGCATCATGAACTATGAGCCGTTTCTGTTCTACATACGGCCTCCGGTCAGCTATATCTTCAATGAAGACCAGCTCACCGACGATGTGAAATATGCGCTGTTTGAAGAGGTTTTCTACGCCAAGATGAAGAAGGACGGCCGGATAACGTCTAGAAATCCGAAACCTGTCCTTGAACTGTCCTACAAGGACACTGATTATCTCGTGATCAAGTTCGAAAACCCCACGCCGAAAATCCCCGTTCCTGAAAGACCGTGAAATCCCGCGTCTGCAAGCATTGCTTTTATCGTAAAAGGGTATAAATTGATTTAATTGTTTTTCCAGCAAAAATCCAAGGGTGTAAATGCTAGGTTACTGCCAGGTCTGCAAGAAGCATGTCGAACTCGTCGTTGATCCGACGGGCAGCAGGCATTCCTGCATAGACTGCGGCGCCCCGATTTCAATGCCTTCGGTGAGCCACCTCAATCCCGGGACGGTCATAAACGGCTTCCTCGTGGAAAGCAAGCTGGGGCAGGGGGGGATGGGCGTTGTCTACAAGGCGAAGCAGCTCAACCTCGAAAGATATGTCGCCCTGAAAGTCCTTTCCGACGAGCTTTCCAGGGATTCAGAGTTCGTCGAACGCTTCTTCAAGGAGGCGAGGGCGGCCGCGAGCCTCAGCCATTCGAACATCGTGCAGGTCTATGATGCCGGGAGCACTTTGGACGGCATATACTATTTCGCGATGGAGCTGATTGAAGGAGAGACCCTTGACAGGAGAATAACCAGGGACGGCCTGGTCCCGCCGAAAGACTCAATCGAGATCGCCTCGAAGATCGCCTCCGCCCTGGAATACGCCTGGGAGCGCCAGAAGCTCTGCCATGGCGACATCAAGCCCGACAACATCATCCTCAACAGCAGCGGCGGGGCCAAGCTAGCAGACCTGGGACTGGCAAAGTCAATCCATGACGAGAAGGCCTTCAAGGAAGGGCTGATGGCTACTCCGCTCTATGCGCCTCCGGAGGTTATTGCCGGCGACGTCCACAGGATCGACTGCCGTTCCGACATGTATTCGTTCGGTGCGACCATGTACCATATGCTTGCCGGCACGCCTCCGTTCATGGCCGACGATGCAGACGCGGTGATGAAAAAGCACCTCAATGAGAAGCCGCTTCCGCTGATCCAGGTGAACAAGGAGCTGAGCCCGGCCATATCAAACATGGTGGACCACCTG
>CAZDNQ010001044.1:0-1532 GCA_964506605.1 uncultured Victivallis sp.
CCCCTGGCCTGCAAAATTCAACTGGAGCAATATGCAGGAAGAAGGAAATATGTCTTCTTCAGGCAGGTCAAGCATCTTTCATTCAATGATATTACATGCAAATTCAATGCACCTGTTCCCGGAGGCATTCCTCTATGATCTGGCAAGCCTTCAAAACCTGACCGAGTCGCGCAAGTCATTTTTCCTCGGTGAAACAAGCGACAAGGGATGGCTTCTCTATTTTCCATTCGTCTTCCTGGCGAAAACATCTCTTCCGGCATTGCTCTCAATCTTCTTTTCCCTTGGCCTGTTAATTTGGATTGCGGCAGGGATCTGGAAAGGAAAGAACATCTCCGCCCCATGGAAGATATACGAATGCCTTCCGCTTGTCGTCTTCATTTCAGTATTCATGATTGTTGCAATGACTCGGAGCATCAACATCGGACATCGTCACATTCTGCCGATTTATCCATTTGGTTTCATCCTTCTCGGAGCGCTTGGATGTTTTTTCCACCGAGATGGCCTGTGGCCAAAGTTGATTATCTATCTTCTTGTGGCGGGAAGCGTCATCTCGGCCATCTCCATCCATCCTAATCATCTGGCATATGTTTCACCGGTTTTTGGAGGACCGTACAAGGGATATAAGATGCTTGTGGACAGCTCTTTGGAATGGGGGCCGGAACTGCCGTCGCTGAAAAAATGGATTGATGAGGAAAAGACAGGGGCAGGGGGCCTGAACATATATTTCAGCTATTTCGGGTCGGGCTCGCCTGAGGCTGAAGGGATACATGCGGAACGGCTCCCGGGATATTTTGATCCTCTCATGTATAATGTGAAATCGACCACCAGCGCGAAGATCCTGAAGCCCGGGGTCTACCTTGTATCAGCAACAATGCTTCAGCCGATATATTATACACGCGTAAATCCCGACTTTTCCAAGGTCGGCTTTTGCGGCAGATGGAATGACGGCTATGAGAAAAAGTACCAGGACATGCGCAGAACCGCAGAGATGCTTCTTGGAGCGATGGAAAGCGCATCGAATGAGAAGGACAGGTCGATCATGCTTGAAGTCTTCAGGAAAAACCGCCCTGAGACGGTGCCTGTGGACAAGGCAGAACAGTTCTGGATGGATTTCCTGGCAGATTATGATGTCGCGCGTTTTGCGAAGCTCGCGTCCTACCTGCGCAACCGCGAGCCTGACGGACACATCAATTATTCCATATATGTATTCCTGCTGGATGAGATCGAGCTCTCATCTGCGCTTGGGAACTCGCAATTGCATTAATGGCAGGTAACCTTGAACAATATCCTATAATATATTATTTTCTCTCCCGTCAGAAACTGGATTATAAACATAATGAAGAAGATAGTGGAATTCCTGCATGAAGTTGTGAGGCACAGGTATGCGCCATGGGCAATACTGCTCCTTGCCACAGCCATTCCATATGTCGCTTCATTGAACGGAGACTTTGTCTTCGACGACATTCCGCTGCTCCTTGCCGATCCCTTCTACAGCTCCGTGCATTCATTCGCAGACTGCTGGAGGAGGGACT
>CAZDNQ010001045.1:0-1526 GCA_964506605.1 uncultured Victivallis sp.
CGACATGAAAAGCTCGCACGGATCAAAGCCCGGCTTGTTGTGGATGTCGACATGCGTCGCGTAGTCCGGAGCCTCCGACGGCTTGTCCCACCATCTGTATGAGAACCAGCTGCCAGCGGCCGCCTCCATGATTATGTCACCGCAGCGGTCATTGTTGATCTCGTTCCTGGTAAGTATCCTCAGCAGGCCCTTGACATCGTCGAAGAGTTCGGCGACTGCCCCGATATCGTTCTTGTCCGCCATATAGATATGGGCGATCTGGTGGTCGACCATCGCAAACGCCCTCGAGGCGTAAAGGTCCGGATAAAGCTTCCCCTTCACATTCCTCTCCACGAGGAAGCCCGCATCCCAGAGTATCTTGTTAGGATAAATGGGCTGCTGCGCCTCGGTGATCGCATAGTCGCCGTATATGAGGACTTCGTAGCCTGCGAGTTTCGCGGCCGTGAAAAGTTTCTCTACCTCCTTCTCCATGATCTCAAAAGCCTGCGGGATCCGCATGCTCCCGGGACCGAACTTCTGGAGGTCATAGTCAAGATGCGGGATGTATACGAGGAGAAGATCGGTCGCCTCATTGGAGACAAGCAGATTTGATGCCGCAGAGGAGATCCACTTCGATGACGCCGCCGATGTGAAAGGCCCCCAGTAGGTATGCAGGTCGAAGTCCTGCCCTATCTTCCTGCTCAGCGCGGAATATAGGCCGTCCGGCTCGGAATAGAACGCCTGTATCATACCGCCATGGTGCTTGTGGATCGGCGCCGGAGACAGGATGAGATCGCTGTCGCGGCCGATGCTCTGCTGCCAGCAGATCTGCCCGACCGTCCCGCCGTTCCGGCGGAACTTATCCCAGATCCTCCTGCCCTCATAGAGGCCTGAAGACTGCTCCCAGAAGAAGGTCTTGCACATCTTCTTGTCGAAGAAGCCGTTTGCGATCATGCCATGCGCTGCAGGTGGAAGCCCCGTGCGGAAGCTCGCCTGCACCGGGCATGTAAGCGCGGGGAAGACCGTCTTGACGTTCTTCGAGCTGAGCTTCTTCCAGAAATCAGCCCTGGCATGCTTCTGCCAGAGCTCATGGCTCAACGCGGCAACCTGGACGACAAGAAGTTTCATGGTTTACCAAAACAATTCATTTATAAAACACAAAGAAAGCTGACTCAACCACTAATCTTCACTTATCTTGCACTGACATCAGCTGCGATTTTGATTTTCACGACAAATCAAACTCGGAGCTTGTTATGTAAATCAATACCTATTAGTGATTGATTAGTGTGGATTAGTGGTTCAATTCGCCGAATATTGCGCTGTAGCGCCGGGATTGCGCGAGATCGCGACACGGCCTGTCCTGGCTATCTCGATGATGCCGAAGTCCGCCATCATGTTTATGAAGTCCGAAACCTTCTGGGCTGAGCCGGAGAGCTCGATGCCAAGCTCGCTCTTGTGGACTGAGACGATCTTGCCTTTGAATATCTCGGTGATCTGAATGATCTCGGCCCTGCTCTTCCCCGTCGCCTTCACCTTGATGAGCATCA
>CAZDNQ010001046.1:0-1522 GCA_964506605.1 uncultured Victivallis sp.
TACGTTTTCGACAAGGACCGCAGGCTGATCTATACCGGCCGCGGAGTCGACAATCCGCGTGAAACCTCGAAGATGACCTTAAATGATCTCGACCGCGCACTCGAAGAGCATCTCGCCGGTAAAAAGATCAGCGTCCCTCTCACCAATCCCATAGGCTGCAATGTCAAATGGGAGGGCATGGACGCCCACTGGATGCCTCCGGATGCATGCGATCTGGTCTTAAAGTAGGTACGCCCTTCAGGGTGTACCATCAAATTCATTCTGCCCGTACATGTCTCACCAGCATCAGCGAATATGCCGGCACGGTCACTTCCGTTGAATCAATCTTGAGTTCCCGATATGGAGCAGTCCTCTCCATGATCAAGGCTGAAGAAGGTTTTGATTTCAAATCCTTAATGTCAATACTGCATTTATATGCGGTGTCCGGTGAAGTGTTGACAAGGACCACGTTGACATCATCCCCGTTTTTCGCCGCAAAGCTGTAAAGGTCCGGATTCTCTCCTGACTTCGTATCCGTTTGAAGGAGCTGGCCCTTGAAGTTGTTCGCCAGTATCTTGAATACATAGAACGGAAGAGGTTTCTCGACCTTGCCCTTGCCAACGGTGTTGAAGATGTTGTATGGGCCGCATCCTGTCACGACCCATACGTTCGCGATATCTATCCCGTTGCTGATCATCTCGCAGAGATTGAATGCCATATAGAGCGCACCGACGATCTGCTGCTGCCGTTCCGAAGGGGAATGATACGCAGTGTTCCATTCGGTCACGGCATACAGCGGACGTCTGCCTGGCGAGAGCTCGCCGTTCATCTTCTTCAATTTTGCTCCAATTCCTTCCCATTCAAGAGGGGCCTTAAGGAGTTTTGCATCTGTATAATATCCGTCGCCTGGCCTCAAGTCGCACTGGGGATATCGGTGGACTGCGAGCACGTCCAGGGATGTCCCGACCTTTCCCCAGAACGGAGGGATTGAATTGTCATAGAAATTTTCATTGGCTGTGACCGGTCCCATTGTGAGCACATCAGGATCAGATTTCTTCAACATGTCAGTTATCTGTATGTGCAGATCTGCGGCCTTCTCATATGTCTTGCGGAAACTCTCCTTGTCGTTCCTCCAGTTCTCGCCGAATCCCCAGGTCTTCACATAGCCCTCGGGCTCGTTTCCGATCTCGAAATATTTGACATTGAACTTGTTTTCCACATTCAGGAACTTGTACAGGTCGGCAAGGTTCCCCATGTCGAGGATGCGGTGGTTCAAGGTTATCATTGGCTCTGCGCCGACCTTGTGGCAGAACCCTATGAACTCCTTCACCTTCTCAGGAGTCATCACGCAGTTGTTGTCCTTGGAACCGGAAACCGGCTGCGAGCACCATATCGCCTCCTGCCTCTGCCAGTACGCCTCCTGTGATCTTCCGCCGCCGGGATAACGGAGAATCGTAATACCGGCTTCCCTGGTGGCGTCGGCGACTTCAGGATTCCTGAAGTCATCCGAGTGCCATAGCGCTACATTGCCGCCATATATGAG
>CAZDNQ010001047.1:0-1518 GCA_964506605.1 uncultured Victivallis sp.
TCTGTTGCTAACCGTAAAGATGGATACTCAAAGGAACAACAGCAATTGCTGGAAAACATCACAAGCTTTATTTCTCCCATCCTCAATGCCCGGAGACAGAGGGATCAGCAAGAAAGAGAGCGCCAGCATGCAGAAGAAGCGCGCGAATGGGCGGAGCAGGAGAATCGGAGGCTGGAAGAACGGCTGAATCGAGCAGAAAAGATGGAGGCCTTGGGAACCATGGCCGGTGGCGTCGCCCATGATCTCAACAATATACTGGGAGTTATCGTCGGTTACGCAGAACTGCTCCTGATGAATGATGATATGTCAAACTCGATCAGATCCCCACTGGAAAATATTTTGGAAGGGGGACAGAAGGCCGCCGCAGTTGTGGATGATCTGCTAACCCTTGCCAGACGGGGAGTGCCTAACAGGCAAGTACTTAACCTGAATAAGATTATCGCCAACACACAAAGGTCACCTGAGTTTGAGAACCTGCATTTTCGGCATCCTTTTGTAATGATCAAGACCGATCTTGAGCCTGACCTTTTGAATGTTTCCGGCTCATCAATACATCTTGCCAAAACGTTGTTTAATCTTGTTTTAAATGCAAGTGAAGCCATGCCTAAGAGCGGCATTCTGAACATCAAGACAGCCAATCAGTATCTGGATAAGCCGATTCAGGGATATGACGAAGTCCGGGAGGGAGACTATGTCGTTCTTTCCGTTTCCGATACGGGGGAAGGCATACCTGCGGCTGATCTGAAGCGCATCTTTGAGCCGTTTTATACAAGAAAGATTATGGGAAGAAGCGGAACGGGATTGGGACTGGCTGTTGTTTGGGGAACGGTGAAGGATCATCTGGGATACATCAACGTCCAGAGCGAGGAGGGAAAGGGAAGCACCTTTACTCTATATTTTCCAGTAGTAAGGGAAGAAATGACCTCCGAAGCTGTTGCTATGGCAGTTTCCGAATATATGGGCAGTGGCGAAACCATTCTGGTAGTGGATGATATAAAAGAGCAACGTGAACTGGCGACTAATATATTCCGGAAACTGGATTACAATGTTGTCAGTGTGTCCAGCGGTGAAGAAGCAATAGAATACCTGAAGGAAAATCGAGTCGACCTGATGGTCTTGGACATGATCATGGATCCCGGTATGGATGGACTGGATACTTACAAGGGTGTCATTGAAATCCGTCCGCAGCAAAAAGCGATTATCGTTAGCGGTTTTTCGGAATCGGATCGGGTGCATAAAGTCCAAACTCTGGGAGCGGGCGCGTATGTGAAAAAGCCCTATGTCATTGAGAAACTGGGATTAGCAGCAAGAAATGAATTGGGTAGAAAATAACTGTCATGAACAACATTTTGAACATTAGAACAGGCCGATCTCTCTTGCAGGACGAAAAAAAGGCCGTCAGCGAATTCCATAAAATGGTGCATCAACCCGATAGTAATGCCGTTATATTCTTCTGCTCGTCCAAATACGATCTGGATGTCCTGGGCAGGGAACTGGCCGAGCACTTCGATTGTCCTC
>CAZDNQ010001048.1:0-1516 GCA_964506605.1 uncultured Victivallis sp.
GTATCCCACAGGAGGTAAAACTGCTTCAGGTTTTCCATCCTTTCCAGCGCGGATGAAGTCGCCGCTGTAGATGTTCATCCCGCAGAAGTCTACGGGCGATGATATCAGCTTCATGTCTCCGGATTTGATCTTCGGCGCAGACTTGCCCAGGCACTCAAGTCCGTCTTCCGGATATTTTCCGAGAAATACAGGATCCATCCACCAGGAATTGGACATGACCGGCGCCGGTGCGGCGCTGTTCAATGCCTCCTCGGCCGCCCTGATGTCTTCAGGCCTGTCCGTATATGGCACTGGACGCGGGCCAGTCGGGGCAAACCCTATTTTGACCGCCTTCTTCGAAAGAGCGCGGATAGTCTGGACGGATTTTCCATGGGCGAGCAGGACATTGTGCGCCGCCAATGTGCATTCGCCAGGAGAAAGTTTCAGCCCGGGAGCGTGCCAGCCCTGCAGGAGTCCGCCACCGATGAAGCATAGCGGTTCGTTCAAGGTCATCCAATGGCCTACCCTGTCGCCGAGTCTTTCAACAACGACCTTCGTGTAGTTGGCGAACCAGTCAGGGCTTTCGGGATTGAGCCATCCGCCTTTGATGTAGAGTTCGTATGGATAGTCCCAGTGGAACAGCGTGATCCAAGGCTGTATGCCGGCCTTTAGGAGCTCATCGACCAGGCGGTCATAGAAATCCAGTCCCTTCTTGTTGACCTTGCCGACGCCGTCGGGGATGATCCGCGGCCAGCCCAGGGAGAAACGGTAGCCTTTGACTCCGAGTTCCCGCATCATCCCGACATCTTCCCTGTAGCGATGGTAGTGGTCGCAGGCGACATCGCCGGTATGTCCATGGAATACCTTTCCGGGTGTCCTGCAGTACATGTCCCAGATCGACAGCCCCTTCCCGTCCTCCTCTGACGCGCCTTCGATCTGGAATGAGGCGGACGCGACGCCCCAGACGAAATTCTTAGGATACGGCATATTCAACCCCTGTTTGACTTTTTATGCAACCGATTGCATATACATTAACATGCCATCACCATCTTTCCACAGGATATAATTTATTTTTCCGCATGATGCGGAAAGAGAAATTATGCTTTACTCGATGAAAGCGCCTTCTTCCTTCAGGCGCTTCCGGAGGAGTTTCACGTCGACTTTGTGCACGTCGCAGGTCTTTGACTTTGCCGCGAAACTCGCAGCCATTCCGGCGGCCTCGCCCATCACCAGGCAGACCGGCATGACTCTTGTGCTTCCCTGCACAAGCCTGTCAGTCGATATGGATCTTCCGGCCACAAGGACATTCTTGAGCTTCCTGGGGATGAAGCAGCGGTACGGTATTCCGTGGGATTCTCCGGGATTATAATGCCTGCAGCGCTTTTCGAAGTACTCTGTACCCTTCTTTGCTTCCTTGATTTCCTTCTTGGCGGTATGGACATCCACGAAATAGCTGTTTCTGCAGACCTCGTCAGGGAAACTTCTCCTGGCGATGTAGTCGTCGATAGTCAGCGTGTAGTCGCCGATTATGCGTCTG
>CAZDNQ010001049.1:0-1509 GCA_964506605.1 uncultured Victivallis sp.
ACAGCATGATAGATAATATTATGCAATCGTACCTGAACACCCGCCTCTTTAATCAAAAGCTCAGCATGAGCTTCTACTTGAGTATGGTAACCAATAATGATTGCCTTTGAGGCAATGGCCAACTGCACATCAGATTCAGATATTTCGCCGATTCCTGTTCCGATAATATTCAATTCAATTTTATCGGAGGTAATTTTACTCAAAGCATGGCACAAAGCTTCCAAAGACCCCTGAACATCTGCTTGAATGATAAAGTTCAATACTTTTTTCTTCAGCTGTGATGCCTGTTCCATCATTGTTTCGAGAGTCTTTCTTCTTTTCCCTAGGAAATTAGACTGACGTTTGCCTTCCAATCGTCCTTCGGCAATTTCTCGAGCATCACGTTCACTAGAAACAACGATAAATTCTTCTCCGGCAGAAGGCAAACTGGAAAGGCCATGTATGCGAACCGCAGCCGATGGTCCAGCTTCTAGTACGTCCTTACCCCATTCATCTCGCATCGACTTCACTTTAGCAAAGCTTGTTTCAAAGACAAGATAATCCCCAAGGTGTAGTGTTCCATTTCGAATAAGCAGCGTTGCGACAGCGCCAAGTCCCTTATGCATTTCTGTTTCAATAATAGAACCGCGAGCTCGAGCAGCTGGGTTAGCTCTCAACTCAAGTACTTCTGCTTGCAAAGCAAGCATTTCTAAAAGATTGTCTATTCCCTCTCCTGTCGCAGCTGAGCATCTAACCGTCACAGTCTGACCTCCCCAAGCTTCAGGAAGGAGATTTTGCTCTGACAACTGACGAAAGATCAACGCTTCGTCATAGGCAGGCTTATCACATTTGTTTAGAGCAACAACAATGGTGGAATGAGCCTCTTTGGCTTGATTCATAGCCTCTATTGTTTGCTCCTTCATCCCTTCGTCACCGGCAATGACAAGAACAACTATATCGGTTACATCTGCCCCACGTTCGCGCATTTGATAAAACGCCTCGTGGCCTGGTGTGTCTAGAATGGTAATTGATCCATGAGAAGTAGGACACACAAAAGCACCAATATGCTGAGTGATAGCACCTACTTCGCCTTGTACTCTGTTCGATTTACGAATTCGGTCAATAATACTAGTTTTGCCATGATCGACATGACCCATAAAAGCAACGATCGGAGGCCGTACCTTAAGTAGTTCAGCTGGGGTCTCTTTAATTTCCTCTCGAATAGACTGAGTCGTAATGCGCAACCGCTCTTCCTCTATAGTATCAATACAAATCGAGCATCCGAATTCCTGACCGAGCAACTGTACCGTCGTCTCATCATCGAGCAGGTCATTAAGAGTAACAATAACACCACTTAAAAAAAGTTTTGAGATAATCTGAGAAGACTTCAATTTCATGCATTGAGCAAGATCTTTAACCGAGATTGGAAGTCGAATCGATATCTCTTTTGGCCGTACAATTTCAATCTCTTGTGGGATTTTGGTCTTGAATGCGCGCCTTTTTCTCCAAATCTCCCCCTCTTCGTCTTTT
>CAZDNQ010001050.1:0-1507 GCA_964506605.1 uncultured Victivallis sp.
CAATGTCTACAAACTCTACGGCAAACTCGGCGACGGCAATATCGTCAAGGCGTAAATTGTTTTCTTGTCACAAAGGGAGCCTCATCACCGGGGCTCCCTTTCTTTTTGATTGATATACGACAAAAGATGCGCTAGTTTTTTGTTGAATAATATATCTTGCAATTTGATACTATCAGTAGTATATTAATGGAGTAGATAGTGTCTAAGACAGCAAAGGTGCTGGAGCATTGGCGACGACGGCCGCCTGAGGTCAGGCTGGATGAAGTGCTGTCCGTCCTCAAGCACTACGGATTTGAAGTGGATCCTAAAAGGGGTTCCCATATTTACGTCCGTCACTCCAAACTGATCGGGCGACCCGGCTATGACGCATTGGGTGGTTTTATTTTCCCGGGTAAGGGCGGGCAACAAGTAAAAGGTGTCTATCTTAAAGATATCTTGCAGGCCATCGATATTATTACAGAGGAAGAGCAGTGAATAACAAGAGTCTGGATTATTATCTGTCCCTGGAATATCCCATTGAGATCGTTAAAATTCCTGAAGAGGATGGAGGAGGCTATTCTGCATTCATCCGCCAGCTCGGCAAGCTTGCTTTCAGAGGGGATGGAGAAAACATCCCGGAAGCTATTGCGGATCTCGGTGAAGTGAAAGAAATATTGTTTGAAGAGTATCTGGAAAAAGGCATCGAAATTCCCAAGCCGGTTCAAGAAGAAGAAAGATCCTTCAGTGGACGTTTCGTCCTGCGGCTTCCAGCTGATCTGCACCGCGAATTGGCTGAACAGGCTGAACAAAACCAGACTACACTGAATCAATACTGCGTTTCCTTGCTTTCACAGAGAATAACCATTTCCTCAATCCAGGATCAGATGGCGCAGCTTTGTCAGCGCATTGGCAGCCTGTCATGGTCGGTTCAATCGATGCAGTATTCGGTTGAGCACCCCCAGGCCTGGACGAGTAGTGCATCGAAGGAAAAAGCATATGACATCCAAGTCGCTTGAAAGTAAACTGGCGGAACCCACGCCGGAGGAATATCGCCGATTTATTGCCGGAATCGATTTACGGCAGATCCAGCTTGTAGAAATGAGCTGCAAACTGGACGAAAAGCTGTTCAATGACCGGTTGACCGTCCATATTTCTGCCGAGTCCGCTTTTACTGACGAGGAAGGTGGTTTTACTGTAAATCATGAGTATAAATTGACTGGTAAAACTGCTGAACGCAAGATCGCCTTGAAGATTTCAGCGGTGTACCTTCTTCATTTTTCCAGCCATCGTGATATGACTCCGGAATATTTTGCTGTCTATAAAGAAGCCAGTCTGCCGATAAATCTCTGGCCCTTTTTTCGTGAGCTGGTACACGCCACCACCTCGCGAATGAATATCCCGCCACTGACTTTGCCTTTGGTCAAACGCTGATACTCAAACATATATCCATCATCCTGAGCGTCGAAGGGTACTCATGAAAAAAGCCCTCATCACCGGCATCACCGGACAGGACGGCTCCTACCTCGCC